>CAMLNJ010000462.1 GCA_946481225.1 uncultured Verrucomicrobiota bacterium
CGGCGATGGTTTGGGCGGCCGCGGGATTTGATGCGGACCTTGGCTGATTGGCACTGGGCTCAGCGTTGAAGCCACGAGGAGATCTGGAAAAACATCGGGCCCTTACGGGGCCGGTTTTCCGGAGGCGGCGCAGGGCGTTGTGCGCGTCTGCAAAAAATCCGCTTCCGGAAGAGGAAGCGGGCCGAGTCGGGCTACGGTGAGACGTAGATCCCGGCGTCAGCGGACACCGCTTCGATTCAGGCGAAGATAACCGGGTCGAAATCCGGTCGTGTCGCCGCTCAAGCCCGTGGACATCGGTTTCGCCTGAAGTTCCGACGCACAACGGCCCGACCAGGTAAGGTCGGCGGCGTTTGAATTTAGTCGGATATGGTTCATGGCGGACGGAAGAGTCGAAGCGGGTTTGAAGTGAAGTGGGCAGAAACTAGCAGGCGCCGCGGATGCTTGCCATGCCGAAGGGCGCAGGATACCTGACCAAGCAGTCATGTTTGAAAAACTCTTCTCCGAGCGCGGCCTTTCTCTCGAACGCCTGCGTGTCCTCGTCGAGGTGCACGCGGCGGGCAGCATCGCGCAGGCGGCGCCGGGCGATCCGATACGCCAGAGCCAATACAGCCGGCAGCTGCGCGAGCTGGCGGAGTTCTTCGGCTGCGAGGTGGCGCGGCGAAAGGGCAAGTTGCTCAAGCTCACGCCCCAGGGCACGCGGTTAGCCGAGCTGATTCGAGCGCAGCTCCGGGCGCTGGACGATTTTCGCGCGGAGTGCGCCGCCGAGGTGATCGACTACACGATCGCGGCGGGCGACAGCATCATTCACTGGCTGGTGATTCCGCGGCTGGGCGGGCTGCTCGAAGCGGCGCCGGGTCTGCGTTTCGCGACGACGAATCTCCGCACGAACGACATCGTGCAACAGCTCGCGGATGGGCGGGTGGATTTCGGCATCATCCGCCGCGACGCGCTCGTGTCGGGGCTGAAGCACGCCTCGCTCGGAATGTGGCACTACACGCTCGCGGTGCCGACGGAGCTGGCGGGGAAGAAAAAGCCCGGCGCGGCCGAGGTGCTCGGGACCTTGCCGATGGCGGCGCAAACCACCGACGGGCAGTTCGCCGAGCGCTTGCGCGGCCTTTTGCAGGAGCTCGGGGTGGAGCCGCGTCATGCCCTCGCCTGCCAGTCGTTTCCGCAGACGCTTGCGGCGGTGCGCTCGGGCGGGTTCGCGGCGGTTTTGCCGACGCTCGCGACGGCGGATCTGCCGCCGAAGAGTTTTGTCGAGATCGGCGGCGCGTCCCTGCGCTCGTTGAGCCGCGAGCTCGTTCTCGCCTGGAATCCGCGTCTCGTGCGCGTGCGCCCGGCGGCGGCCAAGTTGCTCGCGAAGCTGGAATCGGTATTCAAGCTTTGAGCGGCGCGGTCTTCGGTTCGGGCGGTGAAGGGAACGGGCGACGCTATTCGATGCGAAAGTCTGGCGCGGACGTGGCGTAGCGGAGCGCGGCGTCGGGATCTTGCTCGCTCCATTCGCGGATAACGTGGGCGAGGGCGTTCAGCCTGAGTTCGGGATCGTCGAGGTTCTCGGCGAGATCGAGGGCGGTGGCGGTGGAGCGATGAACGGTATCGGTGCCTTGCACGAGGAGGGCGGCGGCCCGGTCGAACTCGGCGGCGTCGGAGAGGTGGCGCGTGATCCATTCGCCTGCGGCGACGGGGTCGAGAAGGGTCCAGCGGGTGAGCGTCTCGTCGAGAAGGGCGGCGCGGGCGGGGCCGGGGGCATGCGCGAGGGCGTGGGTGGCGAGGCGCTCTGGCGGGGCCTGCCGCAGAGCGGCGAGCCTCCAGTGGTCGCGGTCGGCCGGATCGGGAAGGCTGGTGGCTAGGGCGAGCGCGGCGTCGATTTGCCCGGCGCGGAGCAGGGCGGGGAGGCGTTCGAGCGGCGGGACGGGCGAGGCCGTGGGTAATGAAGAACCGGATACGAGGTTGGTGGCGGGCGATACGAAGCCGGCGCCCGCCCCGGGAGAAGGGGCGGGTCGCGGAGCGAAAGCGACGGCGAGGAGAATCGCCGCCGCGAGGGCGAGGCCGTGTGCGCGGCGCATCGGAAGGAGATCCGATTCAGTAGAGGTCGACGCAGTCGTAGCTGAAGCCGGGGCTGAGAAAGCCGGGGCCGGTGGAGCCGGAGATCACGGTGATCGTCATCGTGTTGGTCCCGGCGACGAAGGCGCTCGCGGGCACCGCGTAGGTGTAGAGCGTGTTGTTGCCGCGGTAGGTTCCGATCGTGAGGGCGCGGGAGTTGGGCTGCGTCGACGGGGCTGAGTTGGCCGAATACCAGTTGTTGATCTGGATGTTCGGGCGGCCGCCGGCGGTGGCGGCGGTGATGCCGATGCGCACGGTGCGGCTGGCGAGCTGGCCGGCCGCGAGGTTGAAGGTCACGGTCGTGGGGTTGTTGATCTCCTTCCACTGCGCGGCGGGGAAGTTGGCGTCGGGGTCGCCGACGGCGTGCGCGACGGGGCCCCAGGGCAGGTTGCGGCTGTCGGAGGGATGGCGGAGGGGGAAGCTCGTGCCGTTGCGAAACTCGGCGGGCGTGCCGTCCCACTGGCCGATGCGGAAGACGGCGGCGGGGGTTGGCCAGGTAGACGCGAGATTCTGGCCAGCGGTGACTTTGCCTCTGCGGATGGCGACGCTGCGGGTGGCGACGGCGAGTTCGCCTTGGTAAAGCGTGGCGGTGTAGGTGCCGGGCTTCATGAGCGGCGAGGTGTAGGCGCCGGTGGCGGGGTTGGGCCGCACCCAGTATTGAGCGGTGGTGTTGGCGAAGCCGACGACGGTGTCGATGCCGGGCGTGACGCCGGAGACGACGCCGGTGGCGGTGCTGCGATTTGCCGCCGTGACCCAGCCGGTGATGCCGAGGTTGGCGGAGTCCATCCACGAGTAATCGAGCGACGCGGACGGCGTGGAGCCGTCGGTGAAGATGTAGGCGTAGGGACCGTGGAGGCCCATGCGCGACGCTTCGGTCTGGGCGTGGCCGGAGTTCATGTAATTGTAGACCTCGTTGACGGAGCCGTGCTGGTGCTCGATGTCGCGGAAGAAAGGGCCGCCGCTGGCGCTCTCGCGGTTGCCGAAGTGCATGAACACGCCGCGGCCGGGGCCGGTGACGCCCTTGACGCCGAGGTCGATGGCGCGGGAGTTGCCGTAGTATTTGGAGCGGGTGGCGCCGTCGGGCATGCCGAAGACGTCGCCGCTTTCGATCGCGCCGGTGTTGCCGCGCAGGTCGGAGGCCGCCGGGCTGTTCGGGAGCGGCGCGGATTGCATGCGCATGATGTGGCGCAACTCGCCGATGGCGGGCTCCTGAGTGATGTGGGTGGCCATGTAGAGGACGTTTTGCCCCCGGCGCATGAAGAGGTAGTGCGTGAGCGAGGGCGTCGCGATCTGCACTTTGACGATATCGCCTCCGATCACGGAGCCGGTGACGGTGGCGCCGCCGAGCCCGGAGCCGATGTGCGAAAAGGGCGTCTGGTTCTGGAGCTCGGCGTTGTCGAAGTAGAGCGACTTTATGTCGCCGT
>CAMLNJ010000463.1 GCA_946481225.1 uncultured Verrucomicrobiota bacterium
TCCGCCACGAGCTGCGCCGCGGCGGGCAGGTATTCTACCTCCACAACCGCGTGCAAACGATCTCCCTGGTCGCCGCGCGCCTCCGCGAGCTCCTCCCCGACGTCGATATCGGCGTCGGCCACGGCCAGATGGACGAGCACGAACTCGAGGAGATGATGACCGCCTTCGTCGCCGGACGACACCAGGTGCTCGTCTGCACCACCATCATCGAGACCGGCCTCGATATCCCCAACTGCAACACGATCATCATCGAGGGCGCCGACCGCTTCGGCCTTTCCCAGCTTTACCAGCTCCGCGGACGCGTGGGCCGCTTCAAGCACCAGGCCTACGCCTACCTGCTGCTTCACCGCCACACCCGCCTCGTGGAGATAGCGCGCGAGCGCCTAAACGCCCTCCGCACCCACAACCAGCTCGGCGCCGGCTTCCGCATCGCCATGCGCGACCTGGAGCTGCGCGGCGCCGGCAACCTCCTCGGCTCCCAGCAATCCGGCCACATCGTCGGCGTGGGATTCGAGCTCTACTGCCAGCTCCTCCGCCAATCCGTCGCGCGCCTGAAGGGCGACAAGCAAGCCGCCGCCATCCGCGCCGCGGTGAAACTCGATTTCGTCTTCGTCGGCGAGGGCGGCCCGCCCCAAAGCAGCGGGGGCATCCAGCTCCCGTCCTCCCCCTCGGCATCCGCCTCCAGCTACCAAGCCATCAAGGCCGCCGCCGACGCCGAAGCCGGCGCCGTATCCGTCGATAAGATACAGGCGCGCCTCCCCGTGGCCTACATCGGCGAGACCCGCCTGCGCCTCGACCTCTACCGCCGCCTCGCCCTCGCCTCCTCGCCGACGCAGCTCAAGGAGATCGAGACCGAGCTCGTGGACCGCTTCGGCAAATTCGGCGACGAGGTGCGCGCGCTTCTGCAAGTCACCGCCATCCGCATCGCGGCCGAGCAAAAGGCCATCGTAAGCGTCGAGACCGACGTCTCGAAGCTGAAGCTCGTCCGCGCCGGCGCCGGCCGCCGCGACGACTTCGTGCAGCTCGGCGGACGCTTCCCGCGTTTGACCGCCCCCAAGCCGCTCGCGCGCCTCAAGGAAATCCTCGTTTTCCTTGGCAACCTGCCGGCGCCGGCCTGATCCGGACCCGAGACAAGAGCGGCGCGACGCGTTACTTTTTGGCCGATGGCCGGGGGCGGACATCCACGCTTCGTCCGTGGGAACCTCCGTTCTCGTCAAAGGTGTAGATCGTTCCGGTCTCGAGTTGGTCGATCCAGTTCAGCCCGGTGTTCGCCTTGTAGGCAGCCGCCACGTCCGTGCCGAGCAGCGCATCCAGTTTTTGCCGCCCCTCCGCGGCGAGCGGCGTAAGGCCTCGCCTTTTTGTTCAGGCGACAGGTTTTTGTCATCAGCGATACGGCCGCCTTCGGCGCCGATCTCGTCGCGCAAACCGAACACCCGCGCGGGCGTGTCCTCGGGCAGGCCGAAACGCTTCGTCGCGCCTTGCAGTTGCTGAAACTCGTGGTTGCTCGCGTAGGCGTAGAGCTTGTAACGCTCCTCGCCGAGCGCGGCCTTGATCTGCTCGCGCATCGCCTTTTCCGCGTCGTTGCGCTTCTTCCAATCCGCCTGGCTCATGGAGCGCTGGCCAAACTGGTCCGAGAGGTTGTATTGCTCGTCGAACTCGCGCCGAATGGCGAAAATGGCCCGATACTCTTCCTCCGTCGCGTTCATGCGCGTCATCTGCCAGCGAAGCTGACTGGTGGTGTTCGACTGGCGCAGCTCGTAGTTCTCCAGCTCCTCGGGAGTGAGCAGCGCCGCCATGTCCCGTTTTTTCTCCTCCTCCAAAAACCGCAGCTTTTCCTGATCGGCGGGCATGCGGAAGCTTCCGGCGTCCTGTTGCAGTTCCATCTGCAGCTCCTGGTAGTCCTGCTCGAGCTTGATCAGGGCTTCCCGTTTTTCCGCGGGAAGGAAGCCATACTGGCGGGCAAGCCACGGGTTGGATTTTTCCGGGGAGGGATCGGGTCCGAGAAGGCGCTCGATCTCCTCTTGGGTTTGCTTCTGCAGCGAACGCATTTCCTCGCGCTGCTCCTTCGTGCGTCCACCGAAGCTCCAGTCCTCCTGCTTCCACCATTCCTTCGACGCTTGCCCGAAGTTGATCTCGCGCATCCTCGCCTCGTGGCGTTTCCAAAGCCGCATGCTGACAAGCGCCCGAACCAGGTCCTCCTCCACCCCGGCCGCCCGCAGTTGATCGCGCAGCGCCTCCAGATCGCCCGAACGAAGGGCGGCGGCGATCCCTGCCTCGTCGCCGGCCGCTTTCGACTCCCCCGCGACCGGGGCGGCGGCGGATCGAGACACGGCCGAAGCCTCGCTCGCCCGAACGCTTCCCCGGGAGCCGATGCGCGTCGCGATCAGAGCCGCGTTCGCGGCCAACGAGACACCCAGCAACACAGGCAGCAGCTTCATCGTCGGAAGGAGTGATTCGGAGTAGTTCCACCCATGTTTCATTTTCCGACGCCCTCCGCGCCAGCTCGAAACCAGAATTCGGAGCGCCTCGCCGCCTCGCCTGTTTCCCCCATTGACCCTCCGTCTTCCGCTTCTAGCTTGGCACGAAATTTCCTTTCGCGCCGCACCGACCGACGTCGTCCCGATCACATGCCCAACGCCTTCCGCAGCCTCGTCCTCCGCCTCGCCTTCGCCGGCGCTTTGAGCGCACCCGCTCTCGTCCTCGCCCAAGCCGCCGCCCCCGCCGCCTCGGCTCCCGCCCCGGCCGTCGACGACGGGCTCAACCTCCGTTTCGCCAACGGCATCGCCGCCGTCGTGGAGGAGAAGGTCATCACCGTCGACGACATCCGCCGCGAACTCTCCCCCATCCTCCCCCAGATCCGCCGCGACTCGCGCAATCAGCAGGAGTTCTCCCAAAAACTCGAGCGCGTGCAGGACGAGATCATCCGCAACCTCGTGGACCGCTACCTCATCGTGAAGGAATTCCGGAAGGACGAGAAGCGGAAGATCCCGGAAAGCTACATCGACAACGCCATTCAAGAGCAGCTCGCCACCCAGTTCGAAGGTGATCGCGCCCGCTTCCTCGCCTATCTCAAATCTCGCGGCTTCACACTTCGCGACTACCGCAAGGAAATGGAGGAGGAAATCATCTACAGCTACATGCGCGGCCAGCAGCGCAAAAGCGCCAACGTCGTCAGCCCGGCGAAGGTCGAAGCCTATTATCAGGCCAACCAGCAGAAATTCTTCCAGGAGGAACAGGTCCACCTCCGCCTCATCCAGCTCAACCGCGGCGAGCTCACCGACGCCCGGCTCCTCGCCCAGGCCGAGGAGATCCTCGCCAAATTCCGCGACGGCGCGAAATTCGAGGATCTCGCCAAGGAATACACCCAGGACGCGCGCAAATCCAAGGGCGGCGACTGGGGTTGGCAAAAGCGCGCCGACCTCAAGCCCGAATTCAGCGAGCCGCTCTTCGCCCTCCAGCCCGGTCAGGTCAGCCAGCCGATTATCCAAAAAGAAGGCGTCTACCTCCTCTTCGCCG
>CAMLNJ010000464.1 GCA_946481225.1 uncultured Verrucomicrobiota bacterium
TGGTTCTGGATGACGTTGCCGATCATCGGCACCTGCGCGCCGCCCATCAGGTCGGTGATGGCGAACATCCCGATCGCCGGCACGAAAACCAACAGCATGCCCGCCGCGATTCCCGGCCAGGTCAGCGGCACGATCACCTCGCGAAACACCCGCAACGGCCCCGCGCCGAGATCGTGCGCCGCCTCGACCAGCGCGCCGTCGAGCTTCTCCGCGCTGCCGTAGACCGGCAGGATCACGAAGGGCAGGTAGGCGTAGACGAAGCCGACCACCACCGCCGCCGGCGTGTAGAGCAGGCTCAATGGCTCCGGGAGGATGTGCGGCACCGCGCCCGAGGCTTTCAACAATCCATTCAGCAGCCCCTCGTTTTTCAGGATCGCAATCCAAGCGTAGGTTCGGATGAGAAAACTCGTCCAGAAGGGGATCATCACGAGCATGAGCAGCCGCTCTCGCCACGCCTCCCCGCGTCGCGCGATGAACCACCCGACCGGGTAGCCGATCAGCACGCACAACACAGTCGCGAGCGCGGCGTAGCCGACCGAGCGCGCGAGCACCTTCACGTAGACCGGCTCGAAAACCCGCGCGTAATTGGCCCAGGAAAAGCCGAACTCCACCTCGCCCAGTTCGCCGCGCGTCGCGAAGCTGTAGGCGATCAGGATGCACGCCGGCGCCACGACGAAGAGCGCCAGCCACGCCAGCATCGGCGCGATCAGCACCCACGCCCACGCACGCGGATGACGCGCGTGGGGATTGTCGGATACTCCGCCGGGCAGGCCTTGCATGATGCGTTGACGCGTTCGCGACCTGTAGGACCGACCGCCGGTCGGTCTCCCCGACCAGCGGTCGGGGCTACATCGGTCCGCGTTCGTCTCAGCGCGCGCTCTTCAAATCGGTGATCAAGGCGTCGATCTTCGCGCCGATCTCGTCGCCGAGGTAGCGGAAGGTGTCGAGCTTGCGGTCCAGCTTCGGGTAGCTGGCGGGGTTGGCGAGCTGCGCCTCGCTCAACAGCTTCCGCGCCGCGCCGTTCGGGTTCGTGTAGGGGAAGTCGTCCGAGATCATTTTGCTCACCTCGGGACGCAGGATGTAGTCGATGAAGAGATGGGCGTTTTCCACGTTCTTGGCGCGCTTCGGAATCGCCAGCACGTCGACAAACATGTGCGCGCCCTCGGCGGGGATCACGTAGCGGAACTTTTTGTCCTCGTTCCAAAGCAGCGCCGCCTCGCCGCACCACACGAGACCGAGATCGACGTCGCCGTTGAGGAGCGCGGTCTTCGGGCTGTCGGAGTCGTAGAGTTTCACCCGCGGGAGCCATTCGGCGAGGAGCGGTTTCGCGGCCTTTAGATTCTCGTCGCTCAGGTCGTTGTGGCTCTTGCCCAGGGCATAAAGCGCCGCGGTGGCGAGCTCGCGTCCGTCGTCGAGCACGACGAGGCGGCCGGCATGCTTCGCCGAGAAAAAGTCGGCGTAGCCCTTCACCGGCGTCTTCACCTTCTCGGTGTTCACCACGATGCCGACCGTGCCGGTCATGTAGGGCACGGTGAACCGCTGCTCGGGATCGTGCGGCATGCCGAGATACTCGGGCAACAGGTTGCCGTAGTTCGTGATCTTGGCGCGATCGATGGGCAGGAGCTGGCCGTTCTTGATCATCGCCTCGGCGATGTAGTCGGGCGGCTGGACGAGGTCGTAGCGCGCGCGGCCGGCGGCGAGCTTCGCGAGCATCTCCTCGCCCGAGGAGTAGGTCTCGTAGTTGACCTTGATCCCGGTCTCCTCGGTGAAGCCGTCGAGCACGGCCTGCGGGATGTATTCCGACCAGGCGAAGAGATTGAGTTCGCCTTTCTTCTTCTTGGGCGCGGCGGATACACCGGCGGCGCAGAAGGCCGCCAGGCCGAGGACGAGGAGCGTGCGGAGCGTTTTCATGGATTGGGAAAAGGAAGTTGAAGCGATTATCGGGCCGCCAGCCGGCGCAAGCGCCCGGTGAAAAGCACGAACGCGACCGTCGTCACGAGGAAGATCGCCGAAAGGGCGTTGAGCATCGGGTTCAGCCCGATCTTGGCCATGCCATAGACCTGGATCGGCAGCGTGCGCGAGCCGGGGCCCGCGGTGAACACGCTGATGATGAGCTCGTCCATCGAGAGCGTGAAGGCCATCAACGCCCCCGATATCACCGCCGGCCGCAGGCAGGGCAGGATCACCAGCCAGAACGCGCGGAACGGCGTGGCGCCAAGATCCAGCGCCGCCTCCTCCAAAGCAGGGTCCAGCCCCTGCAAACGCGCCTGCACGGCCACCAGCACGAATGGAAAACAGAACGTCGTGTGCGCCAAGATCACGGTGAGATGCCCCGCGTCGATGCCGACGACCGCGAAAAACACCAGCAGGCCGATCCCCATCACGATCTCCGGCATGACCATCGGCACGCAGACCAGCGCGTGGATCGCCCGCGCGAAACGGTAGCGATACCGGTGCAGCAACCACGCGCCCGCCGTCCCGATCACCACGCTCAGCACGGTCGCCGCCGAGGCGATCACCAGGCTGTTTTTCAGCGCGCGGATCAGCGGCGTGTGGCGAAAGAGTTCGCCATACCAGCGAAACGTGAAGCCCTGCCAGACGATGTTCAGCTTCGAGGTGTTGAAGGAATAGGCCACCAACACGAAAATCGGCAGGTAAAGAAAAACGAAGACCGCCGCCGTCCATCCCGCCAGCACCCGATCCAGGACACGCAATCCGCTCAAACGACGCGACCGCCCGCCGGTTCTCGGCACGGGTGCGGACGGAGGCGAAACGACGGAAGGCATCGGCGTGGCTTTCAGCGGATTGCACGACGACACGTCCTCGGCGCAAGCGCGGACCCGGCCGGAAAAAAACGGAACACGCTCTTTCATCCCCGTCGGCTCCTCCTACTGTCCGGGCGTGTCCCGCCCCCTCCCCTTCCGACTGCCCCTCCTTGTGCTCCTGCCCGCCGCGGCGTTCCTCGGGCTTTCCGGCTGCGCCTCCCTCGCTCCGAATCCGCCCGCTCCGCGCCCGCCCACGCTCGCCGCGCCGCCTCGGCCGCAGGGGACCGACGTCTTGCCTCGGTGGCGGGAGAGTTTCGAAATGTTCACTCGCGTCGCCTCCGAGATGGAAGGGGAAGAACCGCTGGTCGCCTACGAATCCGCCGACTCGTCTCCGCCGCCCTACGCGGAAGCCCGCCTCGCCCCCGCGCTCGCCTTGCTCGACCGCTTCGCCCTCCACCCCGGCGAGACGCTTGTTTTACCCGCCATCCACGGTCCCGAGACTCCCTTTCCCGACCACCATCCGCTCCGCCTCGTCGCCAGCCTTCGCACCGTGCAGGCGCGCCGGGCGCTCGCCGGCGGCGACCTCCCCCAAGCCCTGGCCTTGGTCCGGCAAAATCTCGCGCAAGCCCGGGCGACGCTCACCGCCGAAGAGGGACTTCTCCCTCTCATCCATGCCATGGGCGTCTGGCAATGCGCGCTCGACGGCGTTCACGCCCTGGCGATCTCGCCCGCTCTGCCC
>CAMLNJ010000465.1 GCA_946481225.1 uncultured Verrucomicrobiota bacterium
GAGCGGGCGGATCGCGTAGGTCGGGGGCAATTCGTCGATGGCGGGAAACTCGGGCGCCCAATGCGCGGGCGGGTCGAGCTGCGTGCCGAGCTGATCGGTCGCGAGCACGTAGCGGGTGGCCTCGAAGCCGTCGGCGGCGTAGGTGTAGGGCTTGTTGGTCGCGGGGTTGAGGGTCGGGCCGAAGGTGGCGGGTCCGAAACCGGACCACACGGGAATCGAGGGCGTGATCGTGTGGGTGAGGTCGACGTATTTCGCCTGGCGGAGCGCGGAGTCGTAGAGCGCCCAGAGCGAGGTGTCGGCGGCGGGGGTGGGACTATTGCCGGACGCGGCGTGAAGCGGGAGGGCGAGGAGCAGACCGACTAGCGGGAGGAGGCGCGGCGAGAAGGGCATGCCGCGGAGTGTTGGCGAATCGTCGGCGGCGAACGAAGCGGAATCCGGCGGCCCGCGCGGGATGGGGTCAGTCTTCGATCTCGATGAGGAGTTTGTCGTCGGAGACGAGCTGAAGGTAGCCGCCTTTGAACACGGCGGAATAAGTCTTTGGTTTTTCGCCCGGGCGACGCACGGTGAACACGTATTCGTCGCCGACCTCGTTCGAGGCGGCGATGATCCAGTTGACCCGCATCAGGCTGTTGAGCCGTTCGCCGGCTTGGGCGGGTTGTCCGTCGATGGCGATCGAGCGACCGGCGCTCGCGGCGGAGAAGTGGGTGGTCTGCGCGCCAATTTTTATCCGGCAGGTGGCGGCGGGGAAATCCAAGGAGGCCGCGAACACGGAAGCGGCGGCGGCGATGACGAAGGGGATGGTGCAGGCGAGGCGTAGAAGTTGCATGGAAGCAGGCACTTGGTAGGACCCGCTCAGGCGCGGCGGGTTCCGCGGTCAGGTTTTTAACCAGCGGGCGAGAGAGGCGCGGAGCCTGTCGCGGGCGCGGTAGAGGCGGGTTTCGACGGCCTTGGGGCTGGCGGAAATGATTTCGGCGATCTCGGCGTGGGATTTTTCCTCGTATTCGAAGAGCACGAGGACCTCGCGCAAGTCCTCGGGCAACGCGGCGATGGCGTCGCGCACGGCGGCGATCTCCTCGTGGCGTCGCGCCGCGGAATCGGGAGGGGCGCCGGGCGCGGCGAGGCTGGCGGTGGCGGAGGGCGGGGCGGCTTCGAGCGAATCGGTGCGGCGGCGCTGGCGTTTGCGCGCGTGGTCGCGGGCGAGGTTGAGCGCGATCTGGAACATCCACGTGCTGAAGCGGGCGCCGGGGCGGTAGCGGTCGCGGTGGCGGTAGAGGCGGACGAAAGTCTCCTGGGCGAGGTCGAGCGCGTCGGCCTCGTTTTGGAGGTGGCGAAAGAGGAAGGCGCGGAGGGGCGTCTGCCAGCGGAGCATGAGCGCGTCGAGCGCGGGCAGGTCGCCGTCGGCGAGGGCGGACATGAGCGATTCGTCGCTCGGGCCGGGGTTGGCGGCGTCGTCGGAGGGGGTGGGGGCCGTCGGGGAGGGCGGCATTAGCGGACGTCGCTTGTCTCGGTCGACGGCGCGAGGGAAGGGGCGCCGGTGCGGGTGTCTTGGTGGGCGACCCGCGGCTCCATTAGCGCGAGGAAACGCGCGGCATCGTCGGAGGGCATGCAGGCGGCGACGGACCGGAGGTGGGCGCGGGTCGATTCGCCGCAGAGCCGCTTTAGGCGGGCGAGTTCGGTCTCGGCGGTGGCGCGGGCGGCGGCATCGGGGCCGGCGCTCCGGAGGGCGTCTTGGGCGCGGGCGATGGCTGCGCAATGACTTTCGCAAACCGGCTCGTAGGCGGCCTGGAGGCGGGTGATTTCGGCGCGGGCCGCGTCGGTGAGATGAAACTCGCGGGCGAGCCAGTCGAGCTGCGCCTCGGTCGATTCGGCCTTGGCCGCGGGCGGGCGCATGGCCAGGCGGGTCAGTCCGTAGGCGAGGAGGCCGGCGGCGATCACGAGGACGAGGAGAAGGATGGGGCGGCGAGACACGGAAAGCGGGGACTCGGAGGGGCGGCGGTCTTAGCAGTAACAATGCAATCGAGCAGGTCGCGCTTTCGACTGAATTGTCACGGCTTAGGGGTGGCGATGCGCGGCGTGGGTGTCGGCGTCCGGGGTGCGCGATTCCGGAGCGCCGTGTTTTTGCCACGGGTCGATGTTCCGGGCGTAGGCGGCGGCGAAGGTTTCGGCGTGGGCGTCGCGTTCGCGGGCGTAGGCGACGGCGGAGCCGGCGCCGATGGAGGCTAGCATGGCGAGGGCGGCGGCGAGCGGGAAAAGTTGCCGGCCGAAGCCGTCGGCGGCGCGGAGCGCAGCGGTATCTTCGGCGCGAATACGCCGATGGACGCCCGCGGAGAAGTCGCCGGCGGGGAGCGCGGTCATATCCGCGGCGGGGTCGGCGCGGCGGAGCAGGGCGCGGAGGGCGGGATCGTGCGGCGTGGTCATTTGGACGGTGATACGTCCGATGGGGCGGTTTCCCTCATGGATTGTTCCAACGGGTCGGGGGACGGGTTTTGTTGAGCGTCATATTCGGCGAAAGTGGGAAGAACGACCGGAGGGCGAGCGAAGCGGAGGCGGCAGGCGGGCATGCGACGGTCGGGGAAGGCACCGTCGGCGTCGATGATGGTGAGGTGTTTTTGGTCGACCGACCAGATCGTGCTCAAGGTGCGGTCGTAGCGCAGAGGCTGACCACTGAAGGGGTCGAGCGGAATAGCGGGGAGCCGGGATGGGACGAGGTCCGCAAGTTCGGCCGGGAGGGCGCCCGCGTGTTCGTGGTGGTGCAGTCGCAGCGCGATGTAAACTCGGGTAAGACGGAGGTTTGCCAAGGCGCGGTGGCGGGTGACGTTGAGCGGGCTCACGGAGGGGATGATGATGGCGAGAAGAACTCGTCCGGTGAAGTTTTGGGCACGGCCGGGCCACGAGACGGCGTCCCAATATTCGGCCACTTTGTTCGGGGCGGCCACGGCGCCGGAGGAAACGTCGCGGGAGCTTTCGGTGATCGCCGCGCGCATACACTCCGCGTGCCAGCGGATGGTGCGGTTGGGTTGCCAAAGTCCGGGAAGGGCGAGGGCGGAGGGATAGGCGGTCTTTGATCCGGCGAAGGCGGAGATATCGGCGCCTTTGAGGCGGGCGGCCTCCCGGGCGAAGACCAGTGTCTCGAGCTTGTAGGCGGTGTGGTAGTCGGCGGCGGGGATTTCGTATCGTTCGATCTGCGCGAGATAATGACGCAGGATCTCCGGGGGAATCGACGGCGAGTCGGCGTGACGTTGGATGGCGGCGAACGCCATTCCTTCGATGGCGGTGCCGGTGAGCACGGTGATGATCGGACCTCGGCTTTGGCTGACGCGGTAGCCTAGCTGGAGGGTCAAGAGGTTGAGCTCCGCGGCGTTGGCGTGGTCGCCGCCATGCCAGGCCAGGCTGGCATGCTGGGTTAAAACCTGGGCCAATGAACGAAACCGTCCAATCTCCGGAAGGGTGTCCGAATAGGATTTGATTTCCGGCGCTTCCGACTCGGGGGCCTCGAGCG
>CAMLNJ010000466.1 GCA_946481225.1 uncultured Verrucomicrobiota bacterium
CGGCGCGGCGGAGAACGACTGGGTGACGCTTCAGGTGCCGCTCGATCCGGAGCGGACGCGGCAGTTTTTCCGGCTGCAGGTCACGTTGCCCTGAGCCGCCGCCACTCGGACGGGCGGGCGGCATCGGGATGATCTGCAGGGCCTTTTCATCCTAAAAATCGCAGTTGTAACCATGGATTCCACAGATGAGCACGGATAACAGAGATTTAGAACCGGATAGGACCTCACCCGCCGAGTGAACATAATCCACGTCTCGTCTATCCCGCATCTGTATTGATCCGTGCTAATCTGTGTAATCCGTGGTCGGTTTGAACTGCGATTTCTAGGTTCATGCCGACGGCTGATCACTTTTGGGCTTATCCGAAAGGTGGGCGGACGCGTCCCTGCGCCGCTGCCTTGGCCAAAGCGCCCGATCCACGGGCGGAGGGCCCCGCCCGTCCACCATGGGTCCAAAAGCCGGGGGATCAGCGGATGGATGGAGGCGGGGCGGTTTCGCCGATGTTCGCGGGGCGATTTCGCAGGGAAAACGGTTTCGGCGTTTTTGCGCGGCGCGTGCGTTTCGCGGGCGGATTGGTCGTCTCGGCGGCCGGGGCGGGCGGCGTCTCGGCTATCGTTTCGACGGCGGGGGAAGGGCGAACCGTTTCGGAAGGCGGGCTCTCTCCGCCGGGGTTGATGGCGGTGACGACGTATTCCCATTGTTCGGGCTCGTCGGGCTCCGGGATGGCGTGTCGAGGTTCCGTCAGCGCGGACGCGAGGTCCTCGTAGGCCAGTTCGGAGATGTTTCGACGTTTTAGCCGGTAGATCAGGTTGGGCGCGGTTTGATGCCAGGCGAAATGGATCCGCCGCTCGCTGACTCGCGCGCTCAATCCGGAGGGCGTTTGCGGGGGAGGCGGGGCGGGCGGGAATTGCAGGCTGAGATCGGCGCCCTCGTAGGTGATGCGAGCGTCCGGGCGGGAGGGACGGAGTTGTCCGGCGCCGCGTCCGGGGGCCACGAGCACGATATCGAAGGAGATGGGCTGCAAACGCCTGGGGGCGCCGCGGCCGTGGCGCTCGATGCGCAACACATGGGAGGCGTCGTCCCAAGCGATGCGGAGCGGGACGGGTTTTCCTTTGGCGCGGGGGCCGGTCGCCGGAATTTGCAGGTGGAAGACGCCGTCCGCGCCGCGGTAGACGCGAAGTTCCATCGCGCGGGGCGCGTCTTCGCAGGGCGCGGCGTCGGACGCGAGCGGCAGGATCGACCCCGCGGGCACGAAGATGGGGAGGATCTCCAGGAAGGTCGGGATGCGAATGGAATCGCCGCCCGGGTAGGCGACGCCGGTCCAGAAATCAAACCAGCGGGAGCCGGCCGGAAGGAAGAGGCGCTGGTCCGCCGCGTCCGCGGCCGGCAGCGGGTGGATGCGCAAGGCGGGTCCAAAGGCGAAGGCGCGAAGCCGCGTCGCGGAGGCGCGGTAATCGGCCAGTTCGGGCGGCGGCGCCAAGTCCTTGTCCGTCGCCCAAGGCGCGAGCGGCGCGCCGTCGAGCGAGGCCGCGTAGGGCTCGAGGCGCTGGCGCAAGCGGATGTAGTCGACGAGCAGGCGCTGGGCGAGGCCTGGGCCGGCCCAAGGCATGGTGGCATCGCCGACTCGCGGAGCGCAAAAGTCTGACGTGAAAACGCGGGCTTGGAACCAACGGGTGAAACGGGCGGAGGCCATGGGATGGGGGGCGCAGAGGCCGCCCATCTCTAAAAGCGTAATTTCCGGGATGTTTCCCCGCTTTCCGGCGTTTTAATTTTAACCGGTCGGCTTGTTCGGCACGGTCTGAGGCCAGTGGCGTTGTGGATTTAGGCCATTCGTCTCAAGGTGGGCGGGCACGTCCCTGTGCCCGCTGCCTGGAGATCGGAGCACGGGCGGAGGGACCCGCCCGTCCACCCAAAACTCAACCTAGAAATCAGCCTTGGTCTGATCAGGGCTGGGCCACGAGCAGGCGAAGGAAGAGTCGGCTATCGGCGGCGAGCGGTCGGGTGAAGCGGATGCGCTGAATTGTTTCGGTGTCTTCGGCGATCTCCTCCGTGCCGATCGCCGAGGTCCACGGGGAGCCGAGGTCCGGGGTTTCCTGGACGACGAAGGCGAGATCGGTGGCGGCCTTGGCCCGGCGGTAGACGAGGCTCAGCGCCGGCGCGGAGTGATCGAGCGAGGGCGCGATGCTTTGCTCGCTCGCCAGCGGATCGCCATCGAAGGCGCGCTCGAGCAGATTGACGACGCCGTCGCCGTCGGGGTCGGCGTCGTCCGCGGCGTAGCCGATCGCGGCGGAGTCTCCGAATCGATCCTGGCGCCAGGCTTGGGCGGGGGAGAGCGGCGGGGGCGGCTCGGCGACGCGCACGTCGTCGAGGAAGACGGTGTTGTCGCCGCCGCGGAGGTTGGTGCCGACAAAGGAGAGCGCGTGGGTGCCCGCGGTGGCGGTGAAGGTGGTCGTGTAGTCGGTGAAGTTCGTGGCGGACTGGGGCGGGGCGAAGGAGGCCACGGCGATTCCGTCGATCGCGACGTTCCAGGTCTGTCCGTTGATATTCCAACTCGGGCCGCGCGCGCGCTGCGTGGCGGAGAAGACGACGGTGTAAGTCACGCCGGGCACGAGGCCGGAAAGGGTTTGCGTGATCACGCCGGCGTTTTGGAGGACGGCGACTTGCAGGCCTTGGGGCGCGGTGGCGCTGCCCGAGGTGAATAGGCTGTTGTTGGCGGAGAGGCCGGACTGGCCGGTGAAGGTCCACGCGCCGGCGGGCGGGTTGTATTGGTAGGTCGCGGTGACGGGGCGCTCGAAGCCGGATTCGAGCGCGAGCGTGGGCCGGGCGGAGACCTCCGCGCTGTCGTCGCTCGCGGTCGCGGCGTTGCGCGCGACGACGACGTAGTAGTAGGCGGTGCCGTTGACGAGTCCGGTGTCGGCGTAGGAGGTGGCGGCGACGCCGGACGCGATGACGAGGTAGGGGCCGCCGGGGGAGGCGGAGCGTTTGATCGTGTAGCTGGACGCGCCGCCCGAGAGTTCCCAGCGGAGCGTGACGCTTCGCGGGCCCGGTTCGGCGCTCGGCAGCGCGGGCGCGGACAGCGCGGGCGTGGACGTGAAGACGTAGGCGCCGGAGCCGACCTCGTAGAGCGCGGCGCCGTTTTCACGGCGGAGGAAGCGCACGCCGGGCGCGGAGTCGGCGGGGCCGGAGCCTTCGAGCACCGGCGTGTTTTCCCGGGAGGGCACGTGGATGATCGCGGTGGTGTTGGCGGGCACCTCGACGCGAAGGACGGCGACGCCGTCGGCGAGGCTCCACTCGGAGGAGAGGAGTCCGTAGGCGGTCGTCTGGGAGCAGCGGGCCTGGGCGAGGCCGCCCTGGCCGATGAGCGGGGCGATGCGCGTCTGCCGGTAGCCGGGGGCGAGGGCCTCGATTCCGCCAAGTTTGCCGAACATCCAGTCGCCGACGGCGCCGTAGGCGTAGTGGTTGAATGAATTCATGTCCACGGGGCCGAACTCG
>CAMLNJ010000467.1 GCA_946481225.1 uncultured Verrucomicrobiota bacterium
GCGGCCGGAGAGAACCTGTCGGTGACGATGAACCTGCCGGCTCACGCTGGATCGGACGCATGCATGGCGGACGGGCCTACCGACGCGCGGGGACGTTTTCGGTTTTCCACCCTGCCCGGAACGCGGGTGCGTGTGATGCCCTCGGGCGTCAACGGATGGGTGCGGATAGGGGACGGGGTGCGCGTGGATCCGCGGGTGGAGCGCACGGTGCGGGTGACGCTCTCGCGGGAGTAGTTCTATTTTTAGGCGGAGTCTTCGAAATAAGCCCGCGCTCTGCTTCGCCCTGCGGGTGAGGGGGGACCCACGCCGGGCCGGCGATGCCCTCGGCGGCACGGGCCGGGACGCCCGATCGGCGCCCGGCCTGCGATTTCAAGCCGCCGCAGGCGCGGGGGGCTCCACCCATTTGCCGTGCTCCTTGATGAGCGCGACGAGGCGGTCGTCGGCCTCGGCTTGGGGAATGTTATACTGCACGCACTGCTTGCCGACGTAGAGGTTGATCTTGGCGGGGGCGCCGCCGACGTAGCCGAAGTCGGCGTCGGCCATCTCGCCGGGGCCGTTCACGATGCAGCCCATGATGGCGATCTTCACGCCTTTCAAGTGGCCGGTGCGGGCGCGGATGCGCTGCGTGGTCGTCTGAAGATCGAAGAGCGTGCGGCCGCAGCTCGGGCAGGCGACGAACTCGGTCTTCACGCTGCGGGTGCCGGCGCCTTGGAGGACGTTGTAGGACAACTTCAGCGCGCGGATGGCGTCGGGCTCGGTCTCGATGCTGACCAGATCACCGAGACCGTCGCAGAGGAGGGCGCCGGTGAGGATCGAGGCGTCGAGGAGGCGCGAGAGGAAATCCGGCGCGGGCGCGACCTGCGTGGTGGCGGTGTTGCGAATCCAGAGCGGGGCGCGGAGGTCGAGGATGCGCAGCGATTCGGCGAGGGCGCGGTAACGGCCGATGGGATGGCGAGAGACGGAGCCGGCGGCCGCGGTGGCGGAGTCGTCGAGGGTGAAGAGCAGGCGCGCATCGCCGATTTGGCGGAGAGTGGCGGCGAGCGGAGATTCGCCGAGGGAGAGGGGCGCGGAGAGCGCCTCGGCGGTCGTGGCGACGGCGAGGACGTGGTTCTTCGCGCGGGCGAGCTTGGCGAAACCGGCGAGCGATTCGGCGTCGGCGGGCGTGGCGGAGAACGCGCGGACGAGGACGACGGGCGCGGACGAGTTTAGCCCGGCGAGGTCGGCGGGTGTGAGCGCGGGGGCGAGTTCGAGAAAGGGGACGGAGCCGGCGGGGAAAGAGGCGGCGGAGGCTTTGAGCGCGGCGAGGTCGGCGGCGGACGTTATCGGCACGAGCAGGCCTTCGACGGGCGTGTCGGCGAGGCGGGCGGCGGCGAATTTTTGCGCGGCTTCGCCCAGCGCGGCGACCGAGGCGACGCGGGTGACGACGCGCGGCGGAAGCTCGGGGCCGAGGGTGACGGCGGAGGAGAGCTCGAGCGGGGCGATCTCGCGTTTCGCGTAGGCGTAGGGGTCGAGGGAGTCGGAGGCGGCAATGTTCGTATTACGAACATTGGCTTGGGTGGCGGGGGGGGCGGCGCGGGCATCTTGCCCGTGGGGCTCGACTGAAAGCGGAGGAACGGGACGCTCCTCCGCATACGGGCGGGACGCCCGTGCCACGTCGGACTGCCATAGCGACATCGCTTTTTTCGCGAGGGCCTGGGCGACGGGGACTTCGTAGACGCTGTCCTCGGTGAGGGAGACGCGGATGGTGTCGCCGAGGCCGTCCAGGAGGAGGGAGCCGATGCCGATGGCGGACTTGATGCGGCCGTCCTCGCCGTCGCCGGCCTCGGTGACGCCGAGGTGGAGCGGGTAGTCCATGCCTTCCTGGTCCATGCGGGCGACGAGGAGGCGGTAGGCCTGGATCATCACCTTGGGGTTGGAGGCCTTCATCGAGAGGACGATGTCGTGGAAGCCGTGGCCGCGGCAGATGCGGAGGAACTCGAGGGCGCTCTCGACCATGCCGAGGGGGGTGTCGCCGTAGCGGTTCATGATGCGGTCGCTGAGCGAGCCGTGGTTGGTGCCGATGCGGAGGGCGCGGCCGAGCTCCTTGCAGCGGAGGATGAGCGGCGTCACGGCCTCGTGGATACGGGCGAGCTCGGCGTCGTAGGCGGCGTCGGTGTATTCGAGGACGGCGAACTTCTTTTTGTCGGCGTAGTTGCCCGGGTTGATGCGGACTTTCTCGACGTGCTCGACGGCCTCCATGGCGGCGGAGGGGAGGAAGTGGATGTCGGCCACGAGCGGGATGTGGGCGAAGCCGGCGGCGGCGAGTTTTTCTCGGATGGGCTTGAGGCAGCGGGCGGCCTGGACGTTGGGCGCGGTGACGCGGACGATCTCGCAGCCGACCTCGGCGAGGGCGATGGCCTGGCGGACGGTGGCCTCGACGTCCTGCGTGTCGCTGGTGGTCATCGACTGGACGCGGACGGGGTTGGCGCCCCCGACGCGGACGGGGCCGATCGCGACCTCGCGGGAGCGGCGGCGGATCGTTTGGAAGCGGGAGGCGGCGTAGGGGAGCGTCGGCATGGCGGGCGAGCCGGACACCTTGAGCGGCGAATCGGCTGGCGGCAAGGAAGGCGGCGGGGTGGAGTGCGCTCCCACTTTCAAATTATAACGACACGAGATCACGGCCATGGGTAGACAGCTTATCTTCGCGGTGCTGGCGGGTTTGGCGCTGGTGGTGCTTTTCGCGCCGCTGGCCGCGGTGCTGGTGGCGGCGGGCAAGACGGGCCGCGGGCGCGTGCTCGCGTGGGCTTTCGGCGGCAGCGCGGTGGCGGCGTTTCTGTGGCTGGCGATGGCCTACGCGTTGCGGCAGGCGGGGTATCCGCTCGGCGCCTTGTGGTGCCTGGTGAGCGCGCCGTGGGCGTCGGCGCTGGCGGCGATCTGGGCTTGGCGAAGCGTGCGGCAGCAGGAAAAGCGGGCGGAGAAGAAGTCCTGACGCACGAAAGACCAAGGCGCTGAAATTTTAACCACGGATGGCACGGATGGGCACGGATTGATCGGCTTCCATCCGTGAAAATCCGTGAGATCCGTGGTCAAGGTTCGCGGCGGCAGCGGACGAGGATGGCGGGCGGCGTGCCTTTCGAGTTGAAGGCGACGGGGCGTTGGCCGGCGGCCTCGGGGTAGTAGCAAAGTTGCAGGAGATCGCCGCGCACGCGGACGATGGCGCGGAGGCGGCGGGCTTCGTCGCCTCCGGGTTCGCGCCAGATGAGGTCGAGGGTGGCGGGGCTGGCCTCGGCGTCGTGCTCGACGGCGCCGACTTCGCGCGGGGTGCCGCCGATCTGAAGGGAAAAGCGCGCGCCGATGATTTGGAGGCGGCCATTGCGGCCGGGCAGGGCCTCGCCCGCGTAGTCCACCGCCAGAATGCGCCATTCGCCTTCGATCATGCGGGCACGGATGGGCGAACGGACCGCGCGGGTCGAGATCAACCCGGCGTGGCGAAACGCGT
>CAMLNJ010000468.1 GCA_946481225.1 uncultured Verrucomicrobiota bacterium
AAGTAGGTGTTGCCGTCGCTGCGGCGCGCGAGGCGCGTCATGAGGTCCTCGTTGAAGTCGAGCCCGAGCCCGATGGTCGTCACCGAGATGCCCTCGCGCACGAGGCGGCCGCCGAGCGAGCCGAGCGCCTCGGGCGTCTGCGGGCCGACGTTGGCCAGGCCGTCCGAGAGCAGGAGCACGCGGTGCGTATAGGCGCCCTCGATGTTCTTGCGCAGCTCCTCGGCGCCCGCGACCACCCCGCCGTGCAGATTGGTGCCGCCGTTCGCCTCGATGCCTTCGATGGCGGCGGTGATCGCCTCGCCGTCGCCGACCCGTCGCGAGGGGACGAGCACGCGCACGCCGTTGTCGTAGACGACGAGCGAGACGAGGTCGTCGGGCGAGAGCCGGCGCACGGCCTCGAGCGCAGCCTCGCGGGCCTTGGCGATCTTGTCGCCGCCCATCGATCCCGACTTGTCGATCACGAGGGCGAGGTTGACCGGGGCGCGGCGCGCGCCGACGGGTTTCACGCCGTCGAGACCGACTTTCACGACGACGGTTTCACGGGAATCAGCGGGCAAGACCGGGCGATCCAGCTCGAGCCGGAGTCGCACAGGCTCCGAAGCGGCGGCGGGAGGGACGGATTTTGCGGGGAGCGAAGGCCCGAACCAGAGTCCGAGCGCGGCGAGCAGAAGAAAGGCGGTGCGTTTCATGGCCCGCCCAGCTTAGCGCATCCGCCCGCGGCGAGTTGTCACCGTCTGGTCAGGAGGATGTCAGGGATTTGTCATGCCCTCGCACCCACCGCGGGTTCCGGCCGGCCTCCCCAAAATAGACAAATAGCCGCGCACAAAATAGACAAATAGACGGAATCTTAACCGTCATTTGGTCGTTATGCTTTCACCTTTAAATTAACTATTTACGTATACAAAAGCTGAAAACAGACAAATAGACGCTCGCCAAATAGACAAATAGACGGCACGCAAACAGGCAAATGGACGCTCTCGATTGGCCACGCGTTTTGCTTGCTCCTTTGCAGACCGCCCTGGCGGACACGCCGGTGGTAGCCCTGCTCGGGCCGCGCCAGTGCGGCAAGAGCACCCTGGCTCGCTCGCTCATGCCTCGATATGGCTACGTGAGCCTCGACGATCCCGACGCGCTCGCGCTGGCCCGGAAGGATCCGCGCAACTTCATGGCCGCGTTGCCCGACCCGGTCATCCTCGACGAGATCCAGCGCGCGCCCGAACTTCTGCGCTCCATCAAGCACTCCGTTGACCGCGACCGGCGTCCCGGGCGCTTCGTGCTGACGGGTTCCGCGAATCTTCTGCTCATGCCCAAACTGGGCGACTCGCTCGCGGGCCGCATGGCGGTGCTCGAGTTGCAACCGTTGACCGCGGCGGAGCACGCGCGCCAAGGCGGGGACTTCCTGCGCGCCTGGCTGGCCGGCGAGCTGCGTCCGACGCTCAGCCTCGCCGAGCCGGCGGGAGACCGCCTCGACCTCGCGCGGCGCTTGATGGCGGGCGGATTCCCGGAGCCTCTGCGCCGCGCGGCCGAGCGGGCGCGCGCGTGGCATCGCGACTACCTGCGCTCGCTGCTCGACCGCGACGTGCAGGACGTGGCGCGCATCCGCGAACCGCGCGAGGTGGGGCGGCTCCTCACTCTCCTCGCGCTCCGCACGGGCGAGCTGTTGAACGTCTCCACGCTGGCCAACGAACTCGATCTGCGGCGCGAGACGGTGGAGAACTACCTCGCGGCCTGCGAGCGGCTCTACCTCGTGCGCCGCCTCCAACCCTGGCACCGGCACGAATCGAAGCGCCTCATCAAAACGCCGAAGATCCATCTCGTGGACAGCGGGCTCGCGGCGTCGCTGGCCGATCTCGCGCCCGAGGACTGGTTTCAACGGCGCGACCGCTGCGGGCATTTGCTGGAGTCGTTCGTGCTGCAACAACTGGTCGCGCAGGCCGGCTGGACCGATCCCGAGCTGAAGTTCTGGCACTACCGCGACAAGGATCTGGTCGAGGTGGACATCGTGATCACGCGCGGCAAACGCACCTGGGGCGTCGAGGTGAAGGCGACCGCCACGCCCACGCTCGCCGACGTGTCGGGCCTGCGCCGCCTCGCCGCGCAGTGCGGCAAGGATTTCGCCGGCGGCCTGCTTTTCCACTCCGGCGAGCACATCGTCACGCTCAGCGACCCGCGGTTCCTCGCCGTGCCGATCTCGAAGCTGTGGGAAATGTGAATGCAAAGGGCCGGGTGATCGGCGCGGACGCGGCCCGGCCGGATGTTCGTTGCCCGAAAACCACGGGCGGAGGGACCCGCCCGTCCACCCACAGCCGACGGACAATTCGGGCGATTGGTATCAGCCCTTTTTGGGAACGAGGCAGCCGCAGCCTTTGCCGCAGCAGTCCTTGCGGCGAATGGCGACATGTCTCCGACCGAACCACAGGACGGCGGCGACGAGGACGAGCGGAATGAGGATGAAGAGCCACCGCATGGCGCGGCACGAAACGGGCCGCGCTCGGGTTGGCAATCCGCGGGACGCGATAATCCCGCGGGCCGGGGAGCCGGCTCAGACCGTGTCGAAGCGGTAGCTCGTGCTCGTCCGGTAAGTCTGGTCGGGGCGAAGCACGACGCTCGGGAACGCCGGCTGGTTGGGCGAGTCCGGGAAGTGCTGCGTCTCAAGGCAAAAACCGGTGTGACGGGCGTAGCGCGCGCCGGCTTTGCCGACGAAGGAGCCGTCGAGGAAATTGCCGGTATAGAACTGCACGCCGGGCTCGGTGGTGAAGACGCGCAGACGACGGCCGCTCGTCGGCTCGGTCACCTCGGCGGCGAGGACGCTCTCGAAGGACGCGGCGGTCTTGAGCACGAAAGTGTGGTCGTAGCCCGCGGGATCGCCGCCGGTCTCGACCAGACGCGAGCCGATGGTGTTGCCCGAGAGAAAATCCATCGGCGTGCCGGCGACCGAGGCGAGCTTGCCGGTCGGGATGAGCGTGGCGTCGACGGGCACGTAGTGCCCGGCGGGCATCCGCACAAGGTGGTTCAGGACATCGCCCACGCCTTGGCCGGCGAGGTTGAGGTAAACGTGGTTCGTGAGGTTGACGATGGTGGCGCGGTCGGTGGTCGCGCGATAGTCGAGCCGCAGTTCGGACTCGTCGGTCCAAGTGTAGGTCACCTCGACGGACAGGTTGCCCGGGTAGCCTTCGTCGCCGTCGGGGCTGAGCAGAGAGAAGCGAACGGAGGGCGGATTTTCCCCAACGACGGCGGCTTTCCAAAGAAGTTTGTCGAAGCCGAGCAGGCCGCCGTGGAGATGGTTGGGGCCGTTGTTGATCGCGAGCTGGTGAGTTTTTCCCTCCAGGGTGAAACGGCCCTTGGCTATGCGATTGCCGAAGCGACCGACGATGCAGCCGAAGTAGGGGTTGGACTTGGAGAGGAAGCCGGCGAGGTCGTCGAAACCGAGCGCGACGTCGGCGAGTTTGCCGGAGCGGTCGGGCACGGTGATGCC
>CAMLNJ010000469.1 GCA_946481225.1 uncultured Verrucomicrobiota bacterium
CCGCGCCTTCCGGGAGCGAGCCGGGCGCGGCGGGAACCCCGGGCGCCGCAGGAGCGGGAGCGGCGGACGGCGCGCCGTCCTCGGCCGATGCCCCGGCGCCGGTCTCTCCCTCCGCCGCGGGCGCGCCACCCTCGCCGACGCCGCCGGCGACGTTCGCGCCGGTCGGAGCGGTTCCTCCGTTCGTGGCCGCGTTGGCCGCCGCCGCGGCACGCGCGGCCTCGCGGGCGGCCTGCGCCGCGGCCTGTTGCTCGCGGCGGGCCTGCTCGGCCGCCTGGCGCTGGGCGTCGCGCTCGGCACGGCGGGCCGCGGCCTCGGCTTCGCGGGCGGCCTGCTCGGCGGCGCGCTTCGCGCGCTCGGCTTCGAGCGCGGCTTGTTCCTCGGCGAGCGCCACGTAGGCGGGATCGGAGGGATCGAGCGGCTTGGCCTGCGCGACGCGGAATTTCGGACGAGGCTTCTCGCGCGTGTTCAGGAAAAATTGGCCGCGGTTGTTCTTCTCCACCCAGTAGAGGTCGCCCTCGTATTCGACATAGACGGGCGCGTCTGTGTCGCTCTCGGGAATCACGAAGCCGCACTCGATGAGCGCGCCGTTGAGATCGGCCTCCGGCATATCCCACCGCTTCGCGAGATAGTTGAGCGCGACGGACTGGCCGGGCGCATTCTGGTTCTTCCGCAGGTGCGGCTTGATCGCGTCGAAGAAGGTCGGGAGGTCGTCCTCGAAATTGTCGAGATTCTCCCAGTTGTCGCCCTGCGAAGCCTCCTCGGCGAGCGCCTCGGGATCGCTGTCGCGGTCGGTGTCGCGAAGCTGGCGCAGGCTGTCCGGCCCGGCCGCCTTGTCGCCCGCGGGCGCGTCCGCCGACGCGGAGAGATCGCCGGCGTGTTGTTTCTGCATCAACTCCGCGCGGATCTTGTCGGCCTCGGCCTTGGCGGCCGCGGCCACCGCCGCCTCCAAGGTCCACTCGCGCTGCGTGGGACGGCGCGCGAGCCCGTTGAAGACGAGCGAATTGTTCGGATCGGTGCGAAAGTCGATGATCTCCCATTCGTCCTTGCCGAGCTGATTCAGGAAGCTCTCGAGCATGGTGGCGGAGGCGAAGCCGCCTTTGCCGCTGGTGATCACTTTATATTCCCAAAGGGCCATAAATGCGGGGGTGCGTGGTTTTTGAAAAGCGCCTGAGGAAATCCCAGCTTCCCCGGCGCTTGCCCAGCCCAATCTCGCGAGGAAAGACGACCACGCGGCCCAAGACCCCTCGCCTGCCACCTCCGCGAAGCCGCCGGCTTGAACGCGACCGCGCAGGCGCACCCCGAGGCTTGCCCCGCGCCGGGCTGCGGGAGTTTGTTTGCGACATCCAAATGCCCGCCGCCGCCCCGTCCGCCGCCTCTACCGCCACGCCTCCCGTCCTGCTCGGCTACAAGATCGCCGTCCTCGTCTTCATCGAAAACTCCCGCGGCGAGCAACTGCTCCTCCTCCGCGCCAAAGCCCCCAACCTCGGCACCTGGTCCCCCATCGGCGGCAAGCTCGAGACCTCCACCGGCGAGTCTCCCTTCGAGTGCGCCGTCCGCGAAACCCGCGAGGAGACCGGCCACGTCGTCACCCCCGCCGACCTCCACCTCTTCGCCATGATCGCCGAGAAAGCCTACGAAGGCGCCTCGCACTGGCTCCTCTTTCTTTTCCGCTGCACCAAGCCCCTGGACAGCCTCCCCGCCGCCATGGACGAAGGCCGCTTTGGTTTCTTCTCCCGCGCCGAGATCGAAAAGCTCCCCCTCCCCGAGACCGACCGCACCGCGCTCTGGCAGATCTACGACCGCCACCGCGACCGCTTCGTCGCCCTCCGCGCCGACTGCGCCCCGGGCACGCCCCTCGAGGTCGTCATCGAACAGGTCACCCCGCCCGCCTCTCTCTCATAGAACCAGAACAACGGAGCCATTCCCCCGCTCCCCTCAGGCCTTCGATTCCAGGTCTCCGGTTTCAGGGCTCACGTCTCCTCCCCCCGTCCCGGTTTCATAAGTTCCCCTCAATCCACCCCGCCCTTTCCCTCGCCCGCGCTAATGCAAGGCCCCCCTCGGCCGCCCCTTGCCTTGATCGCACTTGATTTCCCCATCCCCGGGCGAACACTCCCGCGTTTTCTCTTTTCAACCCACGCCATCCTCGTGAGCAAGCAGACCTCCGCCCCCGCCGCCGCCTGCGCCGCCGCCCTCTCGGTCGCCATTCCCAGCCCCCACGCCAAGGCCCCGGCCAACGCCGCCCTCAGCCCCGAGCAGAAGATCGAGCTCTACCGCAAGATGGTGCGCATCCGCCGCTTCGAGGAACGCTGCCTCCCCGTTTACAACGATGGCAAAATCGGAGGCTTCCTCCACCTCTACATCGGCCAGGAAGCCGTGGCCGTCGGCGCCTGCTCCCTCATGGGCAAGGACGACCACGTCATCACCGCCTACCGCGACCACGGTCACGCCATCGCCGTCGGCATGGACACCAAGCCCCTCATGGCCGAGCTCTACGGCAAGGTCACCGGTTGCTCCAAGGGCAAGGGCGGCTCGATGCACTACTTCGCCCCGGATAAGAACTATTGGGGCGGCCACGGCATCGTCGGCGGCCAGATCCCCCTCGGCACCGGCCTCGCCTACGGCGTGAAGTATCAGGGCAAAAAAGGCGCCGCCATGGCCTTCATGGGCGACGGCGCGGTCAACCAAGGCGCAGTCCACGAAGCCTACAACCTCGCCTCCCTCTGGGATCTCCCCGTCCTCTTCGTCATCGAGAACAACCGCTACTCCATGGGCACCTCCCAGGAGCGATCCTCCGCCGGCCAGCTCGGCAAACGCGCCGAGGCCTACGACATGAAGTGGTATCAATGCGGCGGCCACGACGTCTACGAGGTCCGCGCCACCCTCGACGAGGCGCTCAAGCGCGCCCGCGAGGAATACAAGCCCGCCGTCGTCGAGATCGACACCTACCGCTACCGCGGCCACTCCGTCGCGGACCCCGACAAGACCTACCGCGACCGCAAGGAAATCGAGGACTACCGCAACACCAAGGACCCGATCCAGCTGTTCCAAAACCAGCTCCTCCACGAGAAGGTGCTCACCGAGGCCCTCATCGAGCAGATCAACACCGAGGCCCGCGCCGAGGCCGAGCGCTGCGTCGAGTTCGCCGAAGCCTCCCCCTTCCCCACCGCCGACGACATCCAAAAGGACGTCTACTGGGAGACCGACCAGCCCAAGCGCACCAGCGAAGGCCGCATCTTCTTCAACAGCGTCAAGTAACGGGCGCCATCCTCCACCTTGGCGGCCCTCGGGCCGCCGCACTCGACCTTTAGACCTTAGACCTTCCGACCTTCGACTCCATCATGGCTACCTTGACCTACCGCGAAGCCATCCGCGCCGCCCTCTCCGAAGAAATCGAACGCGACCCGAACGTCGTCGTCATGGGCGAGGAAGTCGCCCAGTTCAACGGCGCCTACAAAGTCACCGAGGGCAT
>CAMLNJ010000470.1 GCA_946481225.1 uncultured Verrucomicrobiota bacterium
TCCGCTTCCGCGCCCGCCCCGTCCCGCCCCCCGCATCCGCTCCACGCGTCCGCCCCCGCACCTCACCCGCATCCCGTCGCCGTCGTCGGCGCCGGCGTGATGGGCGCCGGCATCGCCCAGTGGCTCGCCACCCATGGCCGCCCCGTCCGGCTCCAGGACGTCTCGCCCGACGCCCTCGCGCGCGGCCTCGCCCACATCGGGAAACTCACCGCCGAGGCGCGCCGCCGTCATCTCCTCACGCCCGTCGAGGCGCGCGCCGCGCTCGACCGCGTCGTCCCCATCGAGCCCGACACCGCGCTCGTCGACGTCGACTGGATAATCGAGGCCGCCGCCGAGAAACTGGACGTCAAACAGACCATCTTCCGCCGCCTCGAAGCCCGCAGCTCCCCCGACACCATCCTCGCCACCAACACCTCCGCGCTCTCCATCGACGCCATCGCCGACGGCCTCGCCCACCCCGGCCGCGTCATTGGCCTGCACTTCTTCAACCCCGTTCACCGCATGCCGCTCGTCGAGATCGTGCGCGGCCCCCGCACCTCCGCCGCCACCGTCGACGCCGCCCGCCGCCTCGTCCTCGCCATCGACAAGCTTCCCGTCGTCGTGCGCGACCTCCCCGGCTTCCTCGTCAACCGCGTGCTCATCCCCGGCCTCGTCGAAGCCATCCGCCTCTTCCGCGCCGGCGTCCCCGTCGCCGCCATCGACCGCGCCCTTCTCGATTTTGGTCTCCCCATGGGCCCGCTCCGCCTCGCCGACGAGGTAGGCCTCGACATCGCCCTCCACGTCGCCCGCGACCTCGCCGACCGCCTCCCGCACCTGGCCGCGCCCGACGACTCCCTCGACCGTCTTCTCGCCCGCGGCTGGCTCGGCAAAAAATCCGGCCGCGGCTTCTACGTCCACCCCGCCCGCGGCGAACCCCGCCCCAACCCCGAGCTCCGCTCCCTCCGCTTTTCTTCTTCACGTAGCGGAACGACGGAGCCGTTTCGCCCGACCACCGCCGACCTCACCGACCGCGTCATCCTCACCATGGTCAACGAAGCCGCGCGCTGCCTCGACGAAGGGGTGACCGAATCCGCCGCCGACCTCGATTTCGCCATGATCCTCGGCACCGGCTGGGCCCCCTTCCGCGGAGGCCCGCTCCACCACGCCGACGCCCTCGGCCTCCCTGCCGTCGTGTCGCGCCTCGACTCCCTCGCCACCACCGCCGGCCCTCACTTCGCACCCTGCGACGCCCTCCGCATCCGCGCCGCAGCACACCGGCCCTTCTTCCCCGAAATCCCGATCCAGAACGCCACCGCCAAAGAACGTTCATCTCCGCTAGATCAACCCGCTCACCCGTCTGCGATTTAGCGCCCCTTAACGTTAATCAGCGGTTCCTAAAAGAATCCGCCATGAACGCCACCCGCCCCCCCGCGCCCGCCGCCCCCCCCGCACCGGAGCCCTCCGGCGTCATCGACACCTCAAAAATGTCCGCCGGCAAACGCGACGCGCTCGAGCTCACCGAGTCCGCCCGCACCGCCGCCGACGCCGCCGGCTCCTTCGCCGCCGATCTCTTCATGGGCCGCGCCCGCTGGCCCCTCGCCGCGCCCTTCCCTGCCCAGCCGCCCGAGGACGCCGACACCGGCGCGCCCTTCCTCGAAAAACTCGCCGACCTCCTGCGCCGCGAAGTCGACTCGGACAAAATCGACGCCACCGGCGAGATCCCCGACGCCCTCGTCGCCCGTCTCGCCGACATCGGCGCCTTCGGCATCAAGGTTCCGCGCGAATACGGCGGCCTCGGCCTCTCGCAGACGAACTACTGCCGAGCCGCCCAGCTCCTCGGCGGCGTCGACGCCAATCTCACCGCCCTCCTCTCCGCCCACCAATCCATCGGCGTGCCCCAGCCGCTGAAGCTCTTCGGCACCGCCGCGCAAAAACGCCGCTACCTGCCGCGCGTCGCCGGCGGCGAAATTTCCGCCTTCGCCCTCACCGAGCGCGGCGTCGGCTCCGACCCCGCGCGCATGAGCACCCGCGCCGAACCCGCGCCGAACGATCCCGACACCTTCATCCTCAACGGCGAAAAACTCTGGTGCACCAACGGCACCCGCGCCGGCGTCATCATCGTGATGGCCCGCACCCCCGACGAGATCGTCGACGGGCGCCCGCGCCGCCGCATCACCGCCTTCCTCGTCGAGATGAGCGCGCCCGGCGTCGAGATCGTCGAGCGCTGCCGCTTCATGGGCCTGCGCGCCCTCTACAACGGCGTCATCCGCTTCCACGACGTGCGGCTCTCGCGCGACGCCATCGTCGGCGGCGAGGGTCGCGGCCTCAAGGTCGCCCTCACCACGCTGAACACCGGCCGCCTCACGATTCCCGCCGCCTGCGTCGGCCTCATGAAACGCTGCCTCGAACACGCCCGCCACTGGTGCGCCGAGCGCGAGCAGTGGGGCGCGCAGATCGGCCGCCACGCCGCCGTCGCCGACAAGCTCGCCCGCATGGCCGCCCGCGCCTTCGCCTGCGAGTCCATCGTGCTCCACACCTCCGGCCTCGTCGACCGCGGCGCCGCCGACATCCGTCTCGAAGCCGCCATGTGCAAACTCTGGGGCTCCGAGGCCGCCTGCCGCACCACCGACGATCTCCTCCAGCTCCGCGGCGGACGCGGCTACGAGACCGCCGCCTCGCAGCGTCTCCGCGGCGAGGAGCCCGTCCCCGCCGAGCGCTACCTGCGCGACTGCCGCATCAACACGCTCTTCGAAGGCTCCTCCGAGATCATGCGCCTCTTCCTGGCCCGCGAGGCGCTCGATCCGCACCTGCGGGTGGCCGGGGCCGCGCTCGACTCGCGCCTGCCCCTCGCCCGCCGTGCCGCCGCCGCGCTCCGCGCCGCCGCCTTCTACGCCGCGTGGTATCCCGCGCGCTGGCTCCCCTTCGGCTCGGCGCCCGCCCAGGTCGCGCCCGAGTTCCGCCCCGCGCTACGCTACGTCTCGCGCACCAGCCGCCGCCTAGCCCGCGCGCTTTTCCACGCCATGGTCCGCCACGGCCCGGCCCTGGAAAAACGGCAGCTCCTCCTCGGACGCCTCGTCGACATCGGCACCGAACTCTTCGTCCTCTCCTCGTCCGCGCTCCACGCCGACCACCTCCTCCGCACGGCGTCCGCGACTCACCCGCGCGCGGAGCTCATTCAGCTCCTCAACGTGATCCACGCCGAGGCCCGCGAACGCATCGACGCCTCCTTCGCCGCCCTCCGCCACAACTCCGACAGCGCCCACTACGCCCTGGCCCAATCCCTTCTCGAGGACCATCACGCCTACCTCCGCGAGGGCCTCGTGTAGCAGCGTTTCAAATTGAGTTGTAGCCGCGCCCGTGTCGGGCGCGTTCCGATTATCGAGGGCACGGCCGACACGGCCGTTGCTACACTTCCATTTGAAATGCTCTAGCAGCCTGTCGGACTTAGCCATAAATTTGGCCTAATAATTGCTGGCCAATTT
>CAMLNJ010000471.1 GCA_946481225.1 uncultured Verrucomicrobiota bacterium
GACGTTGCCGACGTTGTGGAGGACGCCGGTGGCGACCTCGGCCATGCCGGCCTGGCGGGAGGTCTCGAGCAACTGGCTGTGGACGCGGCCGAGTTCGGCCTCGGCGAGGCGGCGGGCGGTGACGTCGCGGAAGTTGCCGACCATGCCGGTGATCGTGCCGTCGATTTGCTGGGCCTTGACGCAGCGCTCGAAGGTGCGGCCGTCCTTCAGCTCGATGACGTCGTGGGCCTCGGCCGGGGGGGACTTGAGGAGCTCGGTGACGCGCCGGACAAAGGCGTCTTCGTCGCGCACTTGGGCGGAAATGAAGGCGGTCATTTGCAGCGTGTTCCAGCGCTTGAGGTCTTCGGCCGGGAAATTCCACATCGAGGCGAACCGGGTGTTGTAGCTGACGACCTTGCCGTCGGTGGTGATGGCGATGATGCCGTCGGCGGTCGATTCGAGCGTGGCCTGAAGGATGGAGAGGGAGGCGGCGAGCTCGGTCTCGGCGCGCCGGCGTTCGGCGTTCTCATGTTCGAGGGCGGCGGTGCGGTCGGCGACGCGGCGCTCAAGGCCGAGGTTGGCGGCGCGAAGGGCCCAGAGCGTGTAGCCGATGACGGCCGCGAGCAGGAGGGCGAGGCCGTAGAGAAGGGTTTGGTATTGCGAGGTGCGGCGGAGGGCGCGGGAAAGGTCCTGCTCGTAAAGCCGGGAAAGGCGTTCGACAGCGGCGGCGGTGGGGACGGACAGGAGGCCGCGGGTGAGGGCGTCGAGTTCGTTTTTGCCTTCAAGAAGGGCGCGGGCGTGGCGCGCGAGGCTGGCGGCGGCGGAGGACTCGGCGTGGCCGGGGTGGCGCTCGGCCCAGGCGAGGAGGGGGGCGGCGGCGTCCTCGTCCGCGACGGAGACGGCGGCTCCGGATCCGTGGGCGAGGAGGGCGCGGGTGATCTCGTGGATGATGTGCTCGAGCTCGCGGTCGGCCTCCGCGTCGGGGGAGAGCCGGCGGTCGAGCTCGTCGACGGCGTTGGGGAAATAGAGGCGGGAGTTGGAGAAGACGGCGTTGAGGGATTTGAAGCGCTCGAAGGATTGGCGACGGGTTTGCAGCAGGGTGTCGAGATCGGCCGCGGCGCGTCGGATCAGGGTCCGGATCTCGGGGCCGACGAAGCGAGGGGGGGCGAGGTCGTGCGTGACGAGCCGGCTCATCTCGAGCTGGTAGGTCTGGAAGCGATCGTAGTTTTCCAGAAGGAAGAAGCGGGCGCGGAGGAGATCCTCGTTGAAGGCGGCGTCCAGGCTCTTGAGGCGCCAGAGCGCGGTCTGGAATCGTTCGTGGTCGCGGTCGCTGTAGCCTTCGCGCCGGAGGTGAAAGGCGGCCGCGGCGACGGCGAGGAGGAGCAGGGCGATGAGAGTGGCGCGCTTCATGGCGATTTGCCTTCGAGCTCGCCGGTGAGGGTGCCGAGGAACTTCACGATATCGGCGAGATCCTCCGGGGGAAGGGGACGGCCGAGCTGGTATTTGGCCATGACGGCGACGGCCTCCTCGAGGGTGGCGGCGGAGCCGTCGTGGAAGTAGGGGGCGGTCACCGCGACGTTGCGGAGGCTGGGGACCTTGAAGACGTGCCGGTCGGATTCCAAGCCGGTGACGTTGAAGCGGCCGAGGTCGGCCCGGGTGATGTTGCCGCGGTCGGCGAAGTAGTCGCCGATGACGCCCATGCGCTGGAAGAGATTCGCGCCGATGTTCACGCCTTGGTGGCAGCTGACGCAGCCGTAGCTCTTGAATTTGAGGTAGCCGGCTTCTTCCTGGGGGGCGAGGGCCGAGAGGTCGCCGCGGAGGAAGCGGTCGAAGCGCGAGTTCGGCGTGAGGAGGGTGCGTTCGAACTCGGCGATGGCGTTCTTCACGTTGAGACGGCGCAGGCCGTCGGGATAGATCTCGGCGAAGGCGGCGGCGTAGCCGGGGTCCTGGCCGAGTTTGCGCAGGACGGCATCCCACGAGGCGCCCATTTCCGTCGGCGATTGCACGGGGCTGTCGACCTGGTCCTCGAGCGTTTCGGCGCGGCCGTCCCAGAATTGGGCGAAGTTGAGGGCGCTGTTGAAGACGGTGGGGGCGTTGATCTGGCCTTCGACGCCGTGGATGCCTTTCGGGCGGGGGAGCCCGTCCATGCCGCCGCGGTCGAGGGGGTGGCAGCTGGCGCAGGAGAGGGAATCGTCGGCCGAGAGGCGCGTGTCGTGAAACAGTTTCCGCCCGAGGGCGATCTTCCTGGCGTCGAGAGTTGCCGGAGGAGCGAGGGGGATCGGGGAAATCGGCTCCTGCTTGACGTGTTCGGCGGGGGCGGGGGCGTTTTGCGTCTCGAGGGGAGCCGGGGTGCGGCGTTCGCAGCCGGCAAATCCCGCCAAGAGGGCGGCGAGGCAGGCGCCGAGGGGAAGCCGGGGGAGGGCGGGCATGGGCGGGCGGAGTTTGGCGAGGCGAACGCGGGAGCTTGGGCAGGGGGCCGCGAGGGCTAGCCGGACGGGCCGGCGGGCTTGAGGGGAAGGCAAAGGGTGAACGAGGCGCCCTTGCCGAGGCCGTCGCTGGAGACGTCGAGGGAGCCGCCCATTTCCTTGGCGGCGAGGGCGCCGCTGTGGAGGCCGAAGCCGTGGCCGTGTTTGCGGGTGGTGAAGCCGTGGGCGAAGATGCGGGTGAGGTTCTCCGGGGGGATGCCGACGCCGTTGTCGATGACGGAGATCTCCACGCCGCGGTCGGTGGCGGTCGTGCGGAGGAGGATGCGCTTGTCGGCTCGGCCGGACTCGTCGCAGGCGTATTTGGCGTTGCGGATGAGGTTCACGAGGATCTGGAGGACCTTGTTTTTGTCGACGGTGACGGCGGGGAGGTCGGCGTAGTCGCGGACGATCTCGATCTGGTGGCGGGCGAGGGAGCCGGCGTTCATGCGGATGGCATCCTCGATGAGATCGGGCACGGAGATGGTCTCCGTGACGCCGGAGGTTTTCGCGTAGCTCTGCTGCATGGCCACGATGTCTTTTACGTGGTCGATGTTTTTCCGCAGGCCCTCGAGCTCGGCGACGATGGTTTTCTGTTCGGAGGCGAGGGATTCGGCGAGGGTGCCGAGGTAGGAGGGGATCATGCGGCCTTTGGCGTCCGCGGAGAGGTAGGCGCCGAGGTCGGAACGGTGTTGGTCCAGGAGTTCGCAGACCTTGCCGACGTTGGGGGCCTTGGAGCGGCGGACGAGGTCGGCGACGAGGGCGGCGGAGACGTTGATGCTATTAAGCACGTTGCCGACGTTGTGCAGCACGCTGGTCGCCACCTCCGCCATCCCCGCCTCCCGGGATTGCTCGAGCAGTTGCTTGTGGATTCGGTCGATCTCGCTCTGCATGCGGGTGCGCTCTTCGATTTCCTGGCGGAGCGTGTGGTTGGTTTCTGCCAGTTCCGCGGTCCGGTGCCGCACCTCGGTTTCCAATAGATCGCGGGATTTTTGCAGCGCCAGCCGCTGGCGCGTCAG
>CAMLNJ010000472.1 GCA_946481225.1 uncultured Verrucomicrobiota bacterium
TCCCATCTGGGTGACCGAGATCGGCTGGGTTGCCCGCCCGCCCGGCGCCGACTCCCGCCCCGGCATCGACGAGGCGACGCAGGCCGACTACCTCGTCCGCTCGCTCTCCCTCCTGCTCTCCCTCGGCGTCGAGCGCGTCTACTGGTATCAGCTTCGCGAACACGGCGTCGACGTCGGCCTCGGCCTCCTCCGCGCCGACAAAGACTACACGCCCAAGCCCGCCTACGCCGCCTTCGCCACCCTCGTCGCACAACTAAAGGGCGTCCGCGCCCTCGTGCGCGAAGCCGCCCCCGAAGGCGTATACTCGCTGCGCCTCGACCGCGGCGAAACCGCCCCTCCCGCCCGCCTCCTGTGGTCGATCACCCCGTGCGAACTCTCGCCGCGCGGCGCCACGCGCCTTGTCCGCCTCGACGGCCGCTCGGAACCCGTTCCCGGACAACTCCGCCTCACCGGCACCCCGCTCTACCTCGAAGGCGCCGTCGAGCCGCTCTTCCCCTCGCCCGCCGCCGTCTCCGTCTCCGCGCGGCCCGCCAGCTCCGAGGACGGCTTCTCCCTCCGGCAAGGCGAAAACGGATGGAGCTACGGCACGCTCGCGCTCGTCGATGGCGAGCCCGCCGTCTTCACCCCGGCGGACGCCCACCGCGTGACCGACTGGAAGGAGGAGTGGATAATGCCCGGCGGCCCCTGGTCCGTCTCCGCCGAGGAACAGCACCCCGCCGTCATCGCCGGCCTGCCCGTCGCCGCCGTTCGCCGCTGGAACAGCCCGCGCGGCGGCCCGGTCCGCGTGCGCGCGCGTTTCCACGCCGGCGCGCAAGGCGACGGCGTCCGCGTGCGCGTCTTCGTCGACGGCCGCCTCCGCGCCACCGAGCTCATCGGCGGCCCCCGCCGCCCCCCCTCCTGCGAATTCAACTTCGACTGCACCCTCGCGCCCGACGGCTTCCTCGACTTCGCCGTCGATCCCGGTCCCGACGGCTCGCCCGACTACGACGCCACCCGCGTTTCCGTGGCCCTTTTTCCTCCTTCTAACCATGAATGAAGCCCAATGCCTCCTCGTCGTGACCCCCACTTTGGGCGAGTCACCCTTCCTCGACCAGACCGTCGCCTCCATCGAGGCCCAGCCGATCCACATCCGCCACGTCATCTCCACCCCCGCCCGCAAGGTCAACGAACTCGCCCGACGCTACCCGCACGCCCTGGTCGTCCCCGACGCCGGCCGCCTCGGCGGCATCTACGGCGCCATCAACGCCGGCATCCAGGCCGCCAGGTTCCCGTGGGACTGGTTCACCTACATCAACGACGACGACTCCCTCCTCCCCGGCTTCGGCCGCGTCATGTTGCAAAACCTCCGCGACCCCTCCCCCGCGCCGGTCGTCTACGGCGACGTCGACCTCGTCAACGAGGACGGCTCCCGCATCAGCTGCATCACCACCGCCGAAAACCCCGCCTGGATCCCCGCGCTCCTCCACCAGAGCATCAGCCCGCTCATGCAGCAGGGCATGGCCTTCCGCCGCGACGTCGTCGACCGCCTCGGCGGCTTCGATCTCCGCTACCGCCTCTGCGCCGATCTCGACTTCTGGCTCCGCGCCTACGCCGCCGGCGAGCGCTTCCGCTACCACCCCGAGTCCGTCGCGCAATTCCGCCTCCGCCACGGCCAGCTCTCCGCCGACACCTCGGTGACGCAGCGGGAACAGGACGCCATCGTCGCCCGCCATCTCCCCCGGCGCAGCGGCGCCCTCGAACGGCTCTCCACCAAACTTCTCTACCGCACCTACAATCTCCCGCGCTACCTCGAGCGATTCCGCAACCGCGGCCTCCGCACCAGCTACGCCATCCTCCAGGAAGGCGCCCCCAAGGCCGCCTGAATTCCGCCCCGCATTTAACCACGGATCACACGGATACCGTCTTTTGGCATCCGCGACCATCCGCGCAATCAGCGGTTAAAAACTCCGTCCTCCGGTTCCGCCGTCCCCCGATCCCATCCGTGAAAATCCGTGCCATCCGTGGTTAAAATTTCCTCCCCCGCCCCCGCCTCTGCCGCGGCTCCCATCGAAGTCGTCATCCTCAACGACTACGCCACCACCACCGGCGGCTCCACCGCCGTCGCCATCGCCTCCGCGCTCGGCCTCGCCGCGCGCGGCATCCCGGTCACCTACTTCAGCTGCGTCGGCCCCGTCGCTCCCGAGCTCCAAAACGTCCCCGGTCTCGAGGTCGTCTGCCTCGGCCAGCACGAGATCGCCAAGGATCCCAACCGCCTCCGCGCCCTCGCCACGGGCCTGCGCAACCCGTCCGCCGTCTCCGCCCTCCGCCGCCTCCTCGCCGGCAAGGACCCCGCGCGCACCCTCGTCCACGCCCACACCTGGATGAAGGCGATGTCGCCCTTCGCCCTCGACGTCGCCCCCGAGCTCGGCTTCCCGCTCGTCGTCACGCTCCACGACTTCTTCATCACCTGCCCGAGCGGCGGCTTCTACGACCACGCCGCCGGCGCCGTCTGCCACCGCGCCCCGCTCTCCGCATCCTGCCTCGCCTGCAACTGCGACCGCCGCAACTACGCGCACAAGCTCTGGCGCGTCGCCCGCACCGCCTTGCAAAACACCGCGCTGCACCTCCCTTCCCGCGTCTCCGCCTACCTCGGCGTCTCCGAGTTCAGCCTCGACATCCTCCGTCCCCACCTCCCGCCGCAGGTCCCCGCCGCCGTCCTCCGCAATCCCGTCGAATGCGCCGACGAGGGCCCGGCAAAACCCGCGGACAACCGCTCCTTTCTCTACGTCGGCCGCTTCGTCCCCGAAAAAGGCGTGCGCCTCTTCGCCGAGGCGGTCCGCGCCACCGGCCTGCCCGCCGTTTTCATCGGCGACGGCGAACTCGCGCCCGAACTCCGCCGCCTCTGCCCGGAGGCCCGCTTCACCGGCTGGCTCAAGCCCGCCCGGATCCGCGCCGAGCTCCGCGCCGCGCGCGCCCTCGTGTTTCCTCCCACCTGGTATGAGACGCTCGGGCTAGTCGCCGTCGAGGCCGCCGCCGTCGGCGTGCCCGCGATCGTCTCCGGCGGCTGCGCCGCCTCGGACGCCATCCGCCACCACCGCACCGGCCTCCACTTCACCCACGGCGACGCCGCCTCGCTCGCCTCCCGCATGCGCGAGCTCGCCCACGACCACGCCCTCGCCGCCCGCCTCGGCCGCGCCGCCTACGACTGGTATTGGGCCGATCCATGGACCGCCGACCGCCACGTGGACGAGCTGCTCGGCCACTACCGCCGCCTCTTCTCCCCGCCCATCGCCCACGCCGCCTAGGGTGTGTCTGGGAAAGAAGTCGGGCCAGCGTGAGAGGAGAAAGGGTGCTCGGCCAAGGCGACCGAGGCGGAGGCGACCCAGCGGGTCGTGCCGCCGAGGGCAACGCCGGCCCAGTGCCCTTTCTCCCTCCACTCGCAGAGCGCCAGCGATGGTCT
>CAMLNJ010000473.1 GCA_946481225.1 uncultured Verrucomicrobiota bacterium
CGCGGGTATCGCGGACGCGCGCTGGTCCGCGGCGCGGCGGCGGGAGATTCGCGACAGCCGCGTGCGTCCGACTCGCGCGCTGGCGGAGACTCTCGCGGCTTTGTCGCGTCCGCCGCGCGTGGTGATAGGCGGCTCGGCGACGGGCTTTTATGGCGATGGAGGCGATGCGTGGTTCGACGAGACGAGCCCGGCGGGGCGCGGTTTTCTGGCCGACACGACACGGGAGTGGGAGGCGGCGTGGTCTCCGCTTGATGGCACGGCCACGCGGCGCGTCTTTCTCCGCACCGGCTTGGTGCTTTCTCCCGCCGGCGGGGCGCTGGCTCGCATGCTACTTCCATTCCGGCTCGGCCTGGGCGGGCGGGTCGGCAAGGGGAAACAGTGGTGGTCGTGGGTGTCCATCGACGACCTTGTCGGGCTGATCGGGCACGCGTTGGTCACCGATTCGTTGCGCGGGCCCTTGAACGCTGTGGCGCCGGCTCCGGCGACGGGCGGCGAATTCGCCCGCGCGCTGGGCAGGGTTTTGCGCCGGCCCGCGGTGTTGCCGGTCCCGGCGTGGGCATTGCGCCTGGCGCTCGGGCGAGGTCTGGCCGACGAGGCGCTGTTGGCGAGCCAGCGGGTGCGGCCGGCGGCGGCCGCGGCGACCGGCTACCGTTTCCGGCACGAAAGTCTCGATGCGGCATTGCGCCATGTGCTCGGGCGGCTTTGCTGACCGATTTTTTCGGAAGACATGCATCTCCAAACGGTAATCGTCGGCGCCGGCATCACCGGCTTGCTCGTGGCGCGTGTGCTCCATGAATCGGGCGCGCGCGTAACAGTGCTGGAAAAGAGCCGCGCGTTTGGAGGACGGCTAGCCACGAAGCGCGTGGGCGACGCGGTTTTCGACCAAGGCGCGCAGTATTTCACCGTGAAGGATCCGCGTTTCGCGGCGTGGGTCGAGAAATGGGAGCGCGCCGGCCTCGTGTCCCTTTGGCCGGGCGGCGAGCAACACGGACGTTATATCGGCCGTCCGAGCATGACCGCGGTGCCGAAGGCGTTGGCGGAAGGGCTCGATGTGAAACGCGAGCACAAGGTGACCGCGCTGGGTTGTTGCGGCGACCATTGGTGCGTCGATGTGGAAAACCACGGCTGCATGCGCGCGGAGCGACTGATACTCACCGCGCCGGTGCCGCAGTGCCTCGCGATGCTCAAGGCAGGGGATTTCGTCGTGCCGGAGCCGCTGGTCTCGCGGTTGAGGGCGCTTACCTATGATCCGTGCATCGCGCTGCTCGTCACCCTCGCGGGCCGCAGTCGCCTGCCCGCCGACGGGGTGCGGCGCGACCGGGGCGTAATTCGTTGGGCGGCCGATAATCAGGCGAAGGGGGTCTCTCCCAACGTGACCGCGGTGACGTTGCACCTCTCGCCGGAGTTTTCCGCAGCCCATTACGGATGGACCGAGACGGAAGTGCTGGAGTTGGTGCGTGCCGAGGCGGAGGAACTGGTCGGCGCGCCGATCGCGGGGGCGACCCTGCATCGCTGGAAATTCAGCCATGCGCGCGCGACGTATCCGGAGCCCTTTGTCTGGTGGCCGGAGGAATCGCTGGGTTTCGCGGGCGACGCCTTTGGCGGCCCTCGTATCGAGGGCGCCGCTTTATCTGCGTTGGCGTTGGCGGAGCGGGTGAAGGCGGAGCTTGCGTCGGAAAGGTGACCGGGGGTGCGACCGGGGCCGCACCCCTGGGAGGCCGCCGGGGCGTAGGGGGTTTCTGACTACATGCGGGTCGGGGCCGAAGGTCCCCGGGGCGCTGTTGCGGGTTTGCCCCTAGGAAAACGCCCTGCTCGCCGGGCATCTCCTCGGCCGCCTCCCGGCGGATTCCCTACGTGTCCCGGGCTTTTCCCGGGGAGAGGCGGGGGCGGGGGAGCCTGGTTCTGGGCACAGGCGGGCGCGAAGATGAGGCGCGGACCGTCTGCCGCGAAAACCGCGTAAAGCGTAGGCTGAGGGCATGAAGAACGCGTCCCTCCTCGCCCTCCTCAAGACCGCCGCAGCCTTGGGGCTCGCGCTGGTCGGCGGGATCGCCCAAGCGGAGGTGACGCGCTTTACGGCCGATCCTGTATCCAAGGTCACGCTCGCCACGGCATTGGCCGACGCGCATCGCGTGGCCGCCGTAAAGGGGGACACGGTGGTGCGGGTCGAGGGCGTCTCGATGCTTCCTTATTTTGGCGACGGCTCGGTGCTGGTGGTGCGCGCGACTCCGGTCGACGCCCTGCGCGAGGGAATGGTGGTCGTCTACCGCAACCGTTTTGGCGAGACGGTCGCCCACCGCATCGAGGGGCGCTCCGGCGCGGGTTGGACGGTGCGCGGCGCCAACAACGCCGAAGTCGATTCGACGCTTGTCACCGCCGACAACCTCGTCGGCACGGTGTATGTCACCATCTATTCCGATCCCCGCGGCGGCGCCGAGGCGGTTCGGCTGGCCGGTGTCCTCGGGGCGAGCACCGCGGTCGCGATGGCCGCTCCGGCCCGTTGAGCCGCGGCCTTTTGCGGATAGGCGAAGATTCCTGTTGAACCGCTCCGGGGCGCCGCCCACGGTGCGGGCGGCCAGGCGCCATGCATGGGCAGGCGCGTGAACCCCGCCAGGGCCGGAAGGCAGCAACGGTGACGACGTTCTCCCAGTGCCGTGGAGTGCCTGGCCACTAATTTTACCCACCGCGTTTTCGGGTTTGCGCTTCGTCCCGCGCCGCATGCTTTCGACGTCTCCCGTGTCGCAAGCCGCCTACCAAGTCATCGCCCGCAAGTGGCGCCCCCAGACCTTTGACGACGTCGTCGGCCAGGACCATGTCGTCCGCACGCTGCGCAACGCCATCGTCCGCCAGCGCATCGCCCACGCCTACCTTTTCGTGGGCCCCCGCGGCACCGGCAAGACCTCGACGGCGCGCATCTTCGCCAAGGCGCTCAACTGCACCGGCGGTCCGAAGGCCGATTTCGACCCGCAGGACCCGGCCTGTCAGTCCATCGCCGCCGGCACCCACCTCGACGTGATCGAGATCGACGGCGCCTCGAACAACGGCGTGGACCAGGTGCGCGACCTGCGCGACACCGTGCAATACGCCCCGGCGCAGGGGCGTTACAAAATCTACATCATCGACGAGGTGCACATGCTCTCGGCGGCGGCCTTCAACGCCCTCCTCAAGACCCTCGAGGAGCCGCCGCATCACGTGAAGTTCGTCTTCGCCACCACCGACCCGCAGAAGGTGCTGCCGACCATCGTCTCGCGTTGCCAGCGCTTCGATCTGAAGCCCATCCCGTCCCCGCTCATCGTCGAGCGCCTGGGCAAGATCGCCGCGGCCGAGGGTATCCAAGTCACCGATACGGCGCTCGCCTGCATCGCCCGCATGGCCGACGGCGGCATGCGCGACGCCCAGTCCATCTTCGACCAGATGATCTCGTTCTGCGGCGCCGAGATCG
>CAMLNJ010000474.1 GCA_946481225.1 uncultured Verrucomicrobiota bacterium
AATGGCGCCGTCCGCGCCCTCGCCGTCCAGGCGGACCGCCGGATACTGGTCGCCGGCGGCTTCGACTCCTCTTCGATCGGGCCATGCGACTACCTTGCCCGCTTTGGCCCGGGAGTTCTTTCCGACCCCTCGTTCCGCGCGGATCTCAATGGGCCTGTTACCCATTTGGCATTGGCGGCGGACGGGAAAATTATCGTCGCGGGAGAATTTACCGCCGTGGACTCCGTCTTTTCGCCGCGTATCGGGCGTTTAAATACGGACGGCTCGCGTGACTCCTCGTTCTCGGGCGAGACCAGCAACCTGCCCGGCCCGGTCTCCGCCCTTCTGTTGAAACCGGACGGCAAGATCCTCGTCGCCGGCGCCACCTCCGCTCCGGCCTACTGGGTTCGCCAGCTCCTGCCCGGAGGAAAAATCGACACGGCCTTCGCCGTCACCGTCAACGGCCGGGTCGACACCTTGGCGCTGGAAGCGGATGGACGGATCTTGCTCGGCGGCGATTTTACCGCGGTCAACTCGGATACGCGCGTTCGCCTGGCGCGCATCAATGCCCAGGGAGATCTCGATCCGACCTTCACGCCCGTCGTCAACGGGGCGATTTTTTGCCTGCGGATTCAGCCCGATGGTCAAATTCTTCTCGGCGGCGATTTCACCGAGGTCGCCAACGTGACGCGTCCGCGTCTCGCCCGTCTGGAAGCCGACGGCGACATCGCGTCTGATTTCTACAGCGGGGTGGAAGCCACCGTTCGAACCGTGGAGCTCCAGGCCGACGGCGGGATTTTGCTCGGCGGTGATTTCGCGGACGGAGTCCGCCTGCTCGCGGCGAACGGATCCCTCGCCCGCTCCTACCTCACCGACTACGGAGTCTCGATTCGGGCCCTCTCGCTGGAGCACGATGGACGGCTCCTGATCGGCGGTGCCGCCTCCTCCGCACTTGGCTATCTGCGCCGGGCCGAAGCCGCCGTGGCGCCGCAGGAAGCCCTGGACTTGTCCGCGGCGAATTCTCTCCACTTGGTGCGCGGCGGCGGCCTGCCCGAGGTCGATGCGGTCGCTTTTGATCGATGGGATGGCGGGGCGTGGATCACGCTGGGCTCCGGTGCGCGCACCCCGACGGATTGGACGCTCTCCGATATCCCGCCAGGCACCGGCGCATGGTATCGTGTTCGCGCGTCCGATCGCGCGGCGGCCTATCACGAAACCGTGATCCCGCTGGGGGACGTGCCGGACCTCTCGGTCGCCGATTCCGATGGCGCGATCCTGGCCGACGGCGGCGCCACCGGTTTTGGCGACGTGGACTGGCTTGGCGCCGGAGGTCTCCGAACCTTGACGATCACCAACCAAGGCACGGGGCAACTGACCGGTTTGGCCGTCAGCCTCGTCGGGATTCATCCCGAGGCTTTTGTTCTCACCGCGCCGGCGCTCACCGCGCTTGCTCCGGGCGCCAGCACCACGATCGGCATTCGTTTCGTCCCGCAGGGAGGCGGTCTGCGCCGGGCCACCTTGCGGGTCTCCAGCAACGACTATGACGAACGCGATTTCGCGATCACTCTCGAAGGCCGGGGTGTCCGGCAGGACGCTTCTTTGCAGCCTGACTTCGGCTCCGGCGGCTTCGTCCGCCTTTTTTCGGTCGGGCCGGACAACAGCATCGTGGTGGGCGGTCGCTTTACCGAAGTAAACGGCCATGCCCGTCCCTACTTGGCGCGTTTCGATCCGAGCGGCAATTTGGACACCTCTTTTGCCCCGACGCTCGGCGGCTGGATCTATGGCTTAAAACATCTGCCCGATGGGCGCATACTGGTGTTTCTGGATCTCGCCCAAGCGGGCGGGGTTTCGAATTACGCTCTGTTTAGGCTCCTGCCCGACGGGCAAATCGATCCGAGTTTCGCGGGCCCGGCGAATCTGTGGATCAACACGTTCGAAGTGCTGCCGGACGGAAAACTCATCCTCGCCACCACGGTGACAGACAGCATCGACCGGCCGTGCGCGCAATTGATGCGGCTCCACGCCGACGGGGGCATCGACGAGACCTTCGACCGCGCCGCCACGACCAGCGGACCCTATGATCTGTTCATCCACCTCGTGCCGCTGTCCGACGGAAAGATCTTGGTGACCGGGCGTTTCAATCAACTGCAGGGGGCTTTTCGCTCTAACATCGCCCGATTCCATCCCGATGGGATGATCGATTCGAGCTTCGCCCTCGACGTGAACATCCCCGAGATCGATACCGTCGCGGTGCAGGGCGATGGGAAGATCCTGTTGGCTGGCGGGGTGAAGAACATCGATTTTCAGGCGGTGAACGGTCTGATTCGGCTGGAAAGCAACGGTGCCTTGGATGTCGGTTTCGACCTGCCGGATTATCACGGCAACATTCTCGCCGTTCAGGCGGACGGCGGAATTTTGATGACCGGCACGTGGAACGAGGGAGTCGGCTCGGCCATCGAACGCCTCAACCCCGACGGCAGCCGGGACGCGGCCTTTCATCTCGGCAGCGATGGCGCCGTCGTTCAACTCGCGCCCACTGTCGACGGAAAGCTCGTCGCCTACGGTTATTTTTCCGAGCTGGGCGGAGCGCCGCGCGACCAACTGGGGCGCGTTCCCAATCTCCCTGCCGCCACGCAGGCCCTGAGCGCGCCCAACCCTGCGGAGCTGCGCTGGCAACGCGGCGGCTGCGCCCCCGAGGTGCCTTACGCGCGCTTCGAACGCTGGAACGGCACCGGTTGGAGTCCGCTCGGAAACGGCCGGCGCATGGTCGGCGGATGGAGTCTGGCGGGGCTCGATCTCGGGAGCGCCGGTTTGGTGCGCGCCTGGAGTGTCGCGCCGAACGGTGTCACGGTCGCCCACGAGTCGGCCTATAACTTCACCGGAGCGGAGCTGACGCCCCTTCAGACTTGGCGCGTGGACCATTTTGGCACTCCGCTGAATAGCGGCGCGGCCGCCAGCCTCGCCGATCCCGATCAGGACGGGGTGGCCAATCTTCTCGAATACGCCTTTGGCACCGATCCGCGACATCCGGGCAGCCGGCCGGGTGCGCCGACGATCACTCACGAACTTATCGACGGCGCGAAATTCATGACAGTCAGCTGGACGCGCTCCGGCGGCGCCGCGGATGTGCTATGCGAGCCGGAGTGCTCCGAGGATCTTCAAACTTGGGAATATCCCTCGTCTCGGCTTTCGATAATCGAGGACGCTCCTTTCCGGCTTACGGTGCGGATGAGTCTGACTGAAGCGCCGGCCTTCCTCCGCCTTCGCGTGAGCGAGGAGTAGGAGGCCCGAAGTGTGGTCCGGCGCGGTAGGCGCCGTTACGGCGTCTCAGATCGGGCACAAAAAAACCACCGATCTCTCGGTGGTTTAAGGGGAAATGGTCGGGCTGGTGAGATTCGAACTCACGACCTCTTGCACCCCATGCAAGCGCGCTACCAGGCTACGCTACAGCCCGA
>CAMLNJ010000475.1 GCA_946481225.1 uncultured Verrucomicrobiota bacterium
CCGGAGCGGAAGAAGTAGGTGCCGGCGTTGAGGGCGATCTGGGTCATCGCCTCGGTGCAGAAGTCGGCGAACTGAAACTCTTCGATCGGACGGTGGCCGCCGAGGGCGAGGCCGATGGCGTAGCCGGTGCAGGCGGACTCGGCGAGGGGGGTGTTGAAGACGCGGGCGCGGCCATGGAGGGCGAGGAGGCCTTCGGTGACCTTGAAGGCGCCGCCGTAGGTGCCGATATCCTGGCCGAGCACGATCGATTCGGGGCGCTCGCGGAGGATTTTGCCGTGGGCGTAGGTGAGGGCCTGGGCGAAGGTGATGTTGTCCGCTCTGGCGGAGTCGGCGGTGACGGCGGGTTGCCATGCGATGGGCGCGGCCTCGGGCGCGTAGGCGTCGGCCGGGAGGCTGGCGGGCGACGGGCGGGGGACGGCGAGGGAGACCTGGAGGCAGGCCTCCACCCAGGCGTTGATTTCGGCGTCGATCCGGTCGAGCGCGGAGGCTTGCGCGGGCGCGGCGGCGAGGATTTGGGCGCGGAGCTTGGGGAGGGGATCGGATGCCTGGATGGAGGCGTTCTCGATCGCGGAGAGGTAGTCGCAGGTGTCGTAGGCGGCGTGGCCGCGGAGACGGGAGGTGTGGGCCTCGACGAGGATGGGCCGGCGCTCGGCGCGGACGCGGGCGAGCGTGGCGGCGAAGGTTTGCGCGGCGCCGATGGGATCGGAGGTGAAGTCGACCTTGAGACCCTCGATGCCGTAGCCGGCGGCACGGTGCCAGAGCTCGGTGTTTTGGGGGAACTGTTCCGCGACGGGGGTGGAGTAGGCGTAGCGGTTGTTTTCGATGACGAAGAGAACGGGCAGCGAGAGGAGGGCGGCGAGATTGAGGGTCTCGTGGATGTCTCCGGTGGAGGAGCCGCCGTCGCCGAAGAGGGCGAGGCCGATGGCGCGGTGGCCGGCGCGGAGCTGGGCGTCGAGGCGGCCGGCGACGTGGGAGATCATCGAGCCGAGATGCGAGATCATCGGCAGCGAGCGGTGGGCGGGGTCGCCGTGGTGGATGTTGCCCTCGCGCGCGAAGGTGGGGCTGTCGGCGTTGGCGAAGTATTGGTTAAGGTGGTCGCAGAGGTGGCCGCTCCAGATCAGGTGGCCGGCGAGGTCGCGGTGGGTGAAGGAGACGACGTCGATGCTCTTGTCGGCGAGGAGGGCGAGGGAGGCGATGAGGGGTTCGTTGCCCTGGCCGCCGGTCACGGTGCCCTTGATGAGGCCTTGGCGGAAAAGCTCGAGGATGCGGTTGTCCGCGCGGCGGGAGAGGGCGGCCCAGGCGTAGAGGCGGAGCAGGGCTTCGGGCGCGGGCTTAGGGCCGAGATCGTCGGCGCGGAGATCACGGGCGGCGAGACAGGGAGGCGCGGGAGGAAAAAGGGACGACATGAACTCCGCCAAACGGTGCGGGCGAGGGCGCGCCGTGCAATGCCCAATGACCGGCGGCCGGACGCGGGCCGGAGGCGCGGACATCGGCCCGGCGGCTGGATGGCCTAGGATCGGAAGTCGGTGACGTGGTAGATAATCCAGTAGCTCACGAGCGCGGTCGCGCCGACGAAGCAGGCGAGGGTCAGCAAGGTCGTCTCGGTGCGGGGCAGGGGGCCGAATCGGTAGAACGCCGACGCGGGCGCGGCGAAGACGGCGACGGCGAGAAAAAAGGCGCGATGCCGGCGGAGGCGCCGGTCGGGGATGGCGCCGGGGGCGAAGCGCTCGGAGGCGACCAGCCGCGAGGTGTTGTCCTGAAGCAGGCTTTGCACCTCGACGCAGGGGGCGGCGGTGGCGGCCACGGCGTCGGCGCGGGTCGGACAGCGAGACGTCGCGAGGGCTGGCGCGGTCTTGGGTGGAAAGAGCAAGTCGTGCAGGTCGGGGATGGCGCGGATCGGGAGCCACGGGGCGTCGGGCGACGAGGAAGGGCGGACGGAGGCTTCGGGGCGGAGGACGCGGATCTCCGCCTTTTGGCGCAGGACGAGGAGGCTGTGAGGGCCGGTGACCTGGCCGTTTTCGAGAAGGAGGTAGGGAGGTTTCATCGCGCCGGGCTCGCGAAAGTTGAGCGGCCGGGGGTGGCTCGTAAACCACGCCTCGCGCGAAGGGCCGGTGAAAATGAGGGCGGCGCGCGCCACGCTTGCGGGATTGCGCCGCGGGCGGCGGGCGGCTTTTGGTGGCGTCCCGTTTTCAATGACGCTTATCGACCGGCATATCCTGCGCGAGTGGCTCGCCATCCTTGGCCTCGTCCTCGCGGCCACGCTGGGGCTGTTGGTGATGCATTCGCTCTACGACGAGCTCGAGGAGCTGTTGCAGGACGGGGCCGCGGCGGGGGACGTGGCGGTCTTTTGCCTGATCAAGACGCCGGGCTTTTTGGCGACCGTGCTGCCGCTTTGCCTGCTGGTGTCGCTGCTCTACGCGCTAGGGAAGCTCCATCACACGAACGAGATCACGGCGATGCGCGCGGCCGGGCTGGGGCTGGGGCGGATCACGCGTTCGGTGTGGGCGGGGGGCGTGCTTTTTTGCGGGGTGATCTGGTGGTTGAACGCGACGGTCGTCCCGTGGTCGGTCGAGGAGACGCGGAAGTTCAAGGAGGAGCTCCAAGTGAGGCGGGAGCTGGCCGGCCAGCCGGCGAAGATGGTGGCCGCGCGCACGGCGGTGACCTTCGAGAACGCGGCCGAGCGCCGTATGTGGTTCATCAACAGCTACAGCAATTTTACCGACCGCGCCTACGGCGTGACGATCAGCGAACGCGACGAGCTGGGGCGCGAGACGACGCGCTGGCTCGCGGCGGAGGGCTGGCGCGATCCGAAGGGAGGCGGCTGGGTCTTGCGCGACGGACGCGAGCTGAGCTTCGATCCGGCGAGCGGCGAGATGATCCGGCCGGCGGCCTTTCGCGAGAAGATGATCGCGCGCTTCAACGAGGACCCGGATCTCATGCAGGTCTACGACGCGAAGCCGGACATGCTCTCCTTGTTCGAGCTGCGCCGCGTGATCGCGCACCATCGCGAAACGAAGAGCCCCAAGCTGCTCGCCTACGAGCTGCGCCTCGCGAGCGTGCTGGCCGAGAGCCTCATGCCTCTGGTGATCATCGCCTTCGCGGTGCCCTTCGCGGTCGCCGGGGTGCGGGTCAACCCGGCCGTGGGGGTCTCGAAGGCGCTCGGTCTTTTCGTGGTCTATTTCATCGCGATGCGTCTGGGGCTGGTGTTCGGCGGGAGGGGAATGCTGTCGCCCGTCCTCGCCGCGGTGTTGCCGCATTTGGCCCTGCTCGGGGCCGGCGGCTGGGCTTGGGCCAAGGCGCGCTGAGCGCGGCCGGATGTTCGCGCCCGCGGCGCCTTTGCCCAAGGCAAGGGTTGACGCGGGCGCGGCCCGTCCGGTCTGCTTGCGGGCTTCGTCCCTCTTTTTCACCACCGTCGCCGTCC
>CAMLNJ010000476.1 GCA_946481225.1 uncultured Verrucomicrobiota bacterium
CTCACGGACGGGGGGCGAATGGCGAAGGGAGACGAAGCCGGCGATGCCGCACATGGGAGCAGGGAGCGTGGAGCGAGGATTTTTAAACGCGAAGAGCGCGAAGGACGCGAAGGGGGAGCGACGGGGGATCCGGTGCTTGGGTCCGGCTTCTTCGCGTTAAAGATTTTCAGGCGCGGATGGCGGCGTGAATCTCGGTGGATTTTTCCGGGGAGACGAGGGCGGCGACGAGGGCGAGGCCGAAGTCGAGGGCGGTGCCGGCGCCGCGGGAGGTGAGGATGTTGCCGTCGCGGACGACGCGCTCATCGGCGAGGATGGCGGGGAGTTCGGAGGCGACGCTCGGGTGCGCGGTGTAGCGGCGGCCGGCGAGCAGGCCGGCGTCGTGGAGGACGGTCGGCGCGGCGCAGATGGCGGCGATCCACTTGCCGGCGGCGTGATGCTTTTCGACGAGGGCGCGGACGGCGGGCGATGCGCGGAGGTGTTGCACGCCGGGGCCGCCGGGGAGGAAAAGGCAGTCGAAGGGCGCGGCGTCGGCGGGGAGCGAGTCGAGAGCGGCGTCGGCGTGGACGGTGATGCCGTTGCGGCCGGTCACGTGGATGCCGGGGCCGAGGGCGGCGATGGTGACGGTGCAGCCGGCGCGGCGGAGGACGTCGATGGGCGCGACGGCTTCGAGCTCTTCAAAACCCTCTGGCAAGATGGCGAGGACCGTGGGCATGGTTTATGGGGATGACGATGAATCAGAAAGAGACGGAAGGCTTGGCCACAAAAAGCGCAAAAGGCGCAGAAACTACGGAGGACGGAGCCGGGCGCAGGCTGGTGGTGTTTGGGGCGGGCTACGTGGGCGGGGCGCTGGCGCGGCGGGCGCTCGCCAATGGCTGGCGGGTGGTGGCTTTGACTAGGAATGAAGGGACTGCGACGGAACTGCGCGCGGCGGGGGCAGAGGTCGTGGTGGCGGAGCTGGCGAGCGAGGACTGGTGGGATGCGCCGGAGCTGGCGGACGGAGCGGAGCGCGTGGCGGTGACGGTGTCGGCGGGCGGGGGCGGCGCGGAGGGTTATCGGCGGAGCTATGTGGAAGGGCTGCGGAGCGTGGTCGGGTGGGGGCGGCGCGTGAGAGAGGCGGGTGGCGTGGCGGGGCGGTTGATTTATACGAGCAGCACTTCGGTGTATCCGCAGGATGGTGGCGTGAAGGTGACGGAGGCCGATCCGGTAGGTGGCGAGGCGGAGACGACGCGGGCGTTGGTCGAGGCGGAGCGGCTCGCGGCTGAGTGGGCCGGCGCGACGGGCGCGGGGGCGACGGTTTTTCGGCTGGCGGGAATCTACGGGCCGGGCCGTGTGCATCTGGTCGAGCAGGTGCGAAGCGGCGAGGTGGCCGGGCGGGCGGAGACGCGGCTGAATTTGATTTATCGCGACGACATCCTCGCCGCGATGGAGGCGGCGTGGGAGCAGGGAGCAGGGAGCAAGGAGCCAGGAGCCAGCGGACGAGCCGAAGGTGGAGGCGAGGGCGCGACGGAGATTTTCAATCTGGCCGACGAGGGCGAGGCGACGAAGGGAGAAGTCGTGGCGTGGCTGGCGGAGCGGCTGGGCGTGCCGATGCCGCGTTTCACGGGTATCCCGGCGGGCGGGCGGCGGGCGGTGACGCCTGATCGCATAATCGACGCGGCAAAGGCGCGCGCGGTGCTGGGTTGGCGCCCGCAATGGCGGACTTTTCGCGAAGGCTACGCAGAAGTGTTGCGCGGCTGATCGCCGTCGTCGTCGCCGGCGACGGGAGAACCGAGGGAAAGCGGCCTTGCGATGACGAGAAGCGGCTCGAACGGGACGCAATGCGCCCGAGGCGGCAGCGGGAATGTTCGTATTACGAACATTCGGGCCGCGGCCGCTGGGCGCGGGGCCGGGGGCGATGTTCGTATTACGAACATTCGGGTCGCGCCCCACATCCGAGGTCCGAGGCGCGAGAGGGAGGGTGGCGAGCAGGATGCTCGCCCTACTTTGCTTGCGGGAACGGAGGGCGGTGCAAAGGTGCGCGCGTGACTTTCGCGGATTATGGCGCGGTGTTTTTGATGGGGCTGCTGGGCGGCGCCCACTGCGCGGGTATGTGCGCGCCGTTCGCGTTGGCGATCTCGGTCGGCGCGCAGGGACGGGCGGGGGTGTTGCTCGCGCGGCATGTCGCGTATCAGTTGGGAAAAGCGACGGCTTACGTTTTTCTTGGCGTGCTGCTATTTCTCGCCACTGGGTGGGTGGATATTCAGACCCCGCTCGGGCGGATGCAGGAGTGGTTGGCGTGGGTGGCGGGCGGGGTGATGATCGTGATCGGGCTCGGCTACGCGTTCGGCTGGCGTTGGTCGGCGGCGCTGGCGAACGAGGGCGGCTGGACGGGGCGGGCTTGCGGCGCGCTGCGTGCGCTGTGGAGCGCGCCGAGTTTGTGGCGCGCGGTGCTCACGGGCTGGGTGAACGGGTTTTTGCCCTGCGGGCTCTCGCTAGCGGCGCTGTTGTATTTGGTCAGCCGCGACTCGCTCGAAGGCGTGGTGCTCGGCGCCTATGTGTTCGGTTTTGGCACGCTGCCGGCGCTGTTGGTGACCGGATGGCTGGGGAACAAAGTCTCGGCGCGGGCGCGTGGCGTGTGGCTGCGCGTGGCGGGCATGTTGCTCGTGGCGTTTGGGGTGCTGACGGTCTTTCGCGGGAGCGACGCGGTGCATCACTGGTTTCACCGGCACACGGTGCCGGCGGCGGATGGCGCGGCCGGGCACGAGGGGCACAGGCACTGAGCCGGCCCCGCGCCGCTGGTCGTGGAGTCGTTGAGCGCGAGGACGACGTCGAGGTCGTTGGTCACGCGTGGCTGGCCGTAGAGGATCGCGGCGGTCGCGCCCGTGATCATGTAGGGCGCGCCGGTGGCGGCGAGCCGCACGGCGAAGAGGCTCAGTTCATCCGGTGCGTGCATGAAGGATGCGGTCGGCGACGGCGCGGCGAACTTGCGAATCGGTCCACTCCGGATGGCGGCTTTGGAAGCCGATCGAGAGGAGGCGGCGCATGGTGGCGTTCATGCGCAGAGCCTGGGTAATGCGCTGCTGCGGAGTCATGGCGCGGTAGATCGCGGCCTGCCGCGGGGTGGAGGCACGGCCGACACGGCCATGGTTACACGAGCACGACAGCTCAGCGGGTGAGCTTGCGGTATTTGATGCGGTGGGGGCGGTCGGCGTCCTTGCCTTTGCGTTTCTTGAAGTCCTCCTGGTATTCGCTGTAGTTGCCGTTGAAATACACCACTTGGCTGTCGCCTTCGAAGGCGAGGATGTGCGTCGCCACCCGGTCCAGGAACCAGCGGTCGTGGCTGACCACCACGGCGCAGCCGGCGAAGGTCTCCAGGCCTTCTTCGAGGGCGCGGATGGAGTTCACGTCGAGGTCGTTGGTCGGCTCGTCGAGGAGGA
>CAMLNJ010000477.1 GCA_946481225.1 uncultured Verrucomicrobiota bacterium
GCCGGCCTTGACCGAGCCGGAGAACACGCGGGCGTAGGTGATGACGCCGCGGTAGCTGTCGTAGAGGGAATCGAAAACGAGGGCGCGGGTGGCGGGGTTGTGCGTCCAGCGCGGAGGCGGGATGCGGGCGACGACGGCCTCGAGGATGTCCTGGATGCCGATGCCGGACTTGCCGGAGGCGAGAATGGCCTCCTCGGCGGGGATCGTGAGGATGTCCTCGAGCTGCTTCATGCAGAGCTCGAGGTTGGCCGAGGGGAGGTCGATCTTGTTGATGACCGGGATGATTTTCAGGCCCTGCGCGGTGGCGAGGTGGGCGTTGGCGACGGTCTGCGCCTCGACGCCCTGGGCGGCGTCGATGAGGAGGACGGCGCCTTCGCAGGCGGCGAGCGAGCGCGAGACCTCGTAGGCGAAGTCCACGTGGCCCGGGGTGTCCATCAGGTTGATCTTGTAGCTGTGCCCATCCTTGGCCGGATAGGTCATCGTCACCGGGTGGGATTTGATCGTGATGCCACGCTCCTTCTCCAGATCCATGGAGTCGAGGTGCTGCTCGGTCAGCACGCGCTGAGCGACGGTGTTGGTATACTCCAGCAGGCGGTCGGACAGAGTCGTCTTGCCGTGGTCGACGTGGGCGATGATGCAGAAATTACGAGTAAGCGTGGAGTCCATGCGAGCGGGTGCGGAGGCGCGACGGGCGCGCGGAATCGGTCACGGTGCGGCCCCGTCCGGGGGGTTTCAAGCCGCCAGATTGAAAAAAGCCCGGGGACGGCGACCGGCCGATCCCGGCACGGGAACGAACGAACCCGACGCCCCGACCGGGATCGAAAGGACCATGAACATCGCCTCTCGCCTCTACCTCGGCGCCCGGAACATCGGCTCGCGGTGCTTCTCCGTATCGGATCTCGCGGCCGTCGAGCGCATTCTCAATGAGCACTTTCACGGCTGGACCACCGTCAAGGCCGTCGGCCGCTGGCAGGGCCGGACGGAGGAGACCCTGGTGATCACCTTCACCACCCACGGGGTCAAACCGATCGCCGAGACGACCCGCGCGACGGTCGAAATCTGCGTCGGCCGCCTAAAGGATCACCTGGGGCAGGAGTCGGTGATGCTGGAGGAAGGCGGCACGGTCGGGATGTGGTGAGGAGAAGAACGGCGCGGCCCTCGCCAACCAAGCGCCGCACCGCGCGCCGCGGTGTAAAAAGGCCGTTTCACTTGATCCCGACGTTTGCGACTCCCGCCGAAACGCATTATCTGATCATCATGCCTTCGCCTCGGGATTTTCATCCGCCGGCGCTGATGCTGGCGCGACTCGCCTACCTGATCCACATGGGCCTTGTGTTCGCGAGCGTGGCGCTGGCCGCGGGAGCGGCCAGCGAAGGCCGGGTGGATCTCGCCGCGCGGGCTCTGGCCGCGATGCTTATGGCGGCCGCCTTGCGCTGGCTGCTCCAGCAGGGCGGGTGCCTGGAAAGCTGCGAGGAAAGCCTCGACCTCTCGTTTGAGGACGACGCCGAGCAACTCTTCGAAGCGCGCAAGCGCGACCCGCAGCTCGAGGCCTTGCTCGTCAAACGGGCCCGGTTGGAGAAAAAACGCGGTTCGCCGGAATTCGACCCGTGGGAGCTGCTCGCCGTGCAGCACGACATCGCGGAGCACCTGCGGACGCGTGCCTCGTCGCGCCATAGGGCGCCGGAGAAGCCCGGCGCGCCGCCGCCCAATCCACCACCGTCGTGAGCGGATGGTGGTGAAACGCGGCCTGCGGCGCTGTCTTCGGCGCCGCCTTGCCGGCCGGCGCGGGAGAAAAGCTCAGGCCGCGCAGTCGGCGAATTCGCTCAGGCTGCGGACCTGCCATGCCTTGTCGGTGCGCTTCGCAAGGCCGGCGAGCACGCCGCCCGGCCCGAGTTCGAGGAAGTTGACCGCGGCGGGGCCTCCGGCGGCGGCGACCGCGGAGCGCATGCAATCCTCCCAAAGCACGGAGGAGACGACTTGCTTCACAAGGGCGGCCTTGATCGCGGCGGGATCGGAGACGGCCTGGCCGGTGGTGTTGGTGAAGACGGTGAATTTCGGCGCCGCAAACGGCACGGTGTCGAGAAACGCGGCGAAGGCGGCGCGGGCCGGCTCCATGAGGCGCGAATGGTAGGCGCCGGCGACATTGAGCGGGATGACCTTCTTGATGCCGTGGTCCTTGGCGGCGGCGACGGCCGCGTCGACCTTGGCCTTCTCGCCGGAGACGATGATCTGGCCGGGGGCGTTGAAGTTGGCGGCCTCGATGTCGAAGGCGGCGCAGAACTCGGTGACCTTCGCGCGCTCCTCGCCGATGATGGCGGCCATGCCGCCGACGGATTGCTCGCAGGCGACCTGCATGAGGCGGCCGCGCTCGGCCACGACGCGCAGTCCCGTCGCGAAATCAAAGACGCCGGCGGCGGTGTAGGCGGTGACCTCGCCGAGCGAGAGGCCGAGCGCGATGGAGACGTCGTTCAGCTTGCCCTGCTCCTTCAGGATGGCGTGCAACGCCATGCCGTGGACGAAAAGCGCGGGCTGGCAGACCTTGGTCTGGGTGAGCTCGGCGTCGGGCCCTTCGAAGGAGAGCTTGGAAAGGCTCCAGCCGAGGACGCGATCGGCCTCGTCGTAAAGGGCGCGAGCGGTCGCGGAGTTCTCGTAGAGCGACTTGCCCATGCCGACTTTTTGGGCGCCTTGACCGGCGAAGAGGAGAGCGGTGGCCATAAGGAAAACGCGAAGGGCTAAGGCCCCGCGAGGGCGAAACCAAGGCGGAAAAAAGCCGCGCCCGGCCAGGGCGCGGCTTTGGCAAGAAAAGCGGCGAGAAGCGCGAGTTCTTCAGCGCCCCTCTCGACACCCGCCGCCGGGTTACGTCTTCATGAAGATGCCCTTCAGGTTCATCTCGAGCGCCTGCGGGTTCGGCGAAAAACGCAAACCGTCGGCCTTGCTGATCTTGCCGGCCTTGATGAGACGGTAGATGTCGCGATTGAAGGAAAAGGTTCCGGAGTCCGCGCCGGTGTCGAGAAGGCCCTGCACCTTCTCGTTTTGGCCCTCGAGGATGAGGTTTCGCACCGTGCTGTCCGCGGCGAGGATCTCGTTGGCCGGCACGCGGCCGCCGCCCTCGAGCGCCGGCACGAGTTTCTGGCAGATGAACCCGCGCAGCGAGCTGGCGATCTGGCGGCGGGCGAGAAGCTGTTGCTCGGGCGGGAAAAATTCAAAAAGGCGGGTCAGCGCCTGCGAAACGGTGCCGGCGTGCATCGTGGAGAGCACGAGGTGGCCGGTCTCGGCGGCGGAAATCGCGGTCTCGAAGGTCTCCCGGTCGCGCATCTCGCCGATGAGGATGATGTCGGGGTTCTGGCGCAGCACGGCCTTGATCGCCAATTCGAAGTTCGGCACGTCGAGGCCGATCTCGCGTTGCTGGAAA
>CAMLNJ010000478.1 GCA_946481225.1 uncultured Verrucomicrobiota bacterium
AGCTCATCGTCGCCTTCTTCCCCTCGATCCAAAAGGTCCGCCTTTGCTCCAGCGGCACCGAGGCCACCATGTCCGCCATCCGCCTCGCCCGCGGCTTCACCGCGCGCGACAAGATCATCAAATTCTCCGGCTGCTACCACGGCCACTCCGACTCGCTCCTCGTCTCCGCCGGCTCCGGCGCCCTCACCCACGGCCACCCCGACAGCGCCGGCGTGCCCGCCGCCTTCGCCCGCGAAACCGTCGTCCTCCCCTTCAACGACCCCGCCGCCCTCGACGCCGCCTTCGCCGCCAACCCCGGGCGGATCGCCGCCGTCATCCTCGAACCCTACATCGGCAACGTCGGCTTCATCCGCGCCGAACCCGGCTACCTCCAACACGTCCGCGCCGTCACCCAAAAGCACGGCGCCGTCCTCATCTTCGACGAGGTCATGACCGGCTTCCGCCTCGCCCGCGGCGGCGTGCAGGAGCTCGAGAACATCGTCCCCGACCTCACCTGCCTCGGCAAAATCATCGGCGGCGGACTCCCCGTCGGCGCCTTCGGCGGACGCGCCGAGATCATGGACAAACTCGCCCCGCTCGGCCCCGTCTACCAGGCGGGCACGCTCTCCGGCAACCCGCTCGCCATGGCCGCCGGCATCGCCCAGCTCCGCCTCCTCGACGAACTCAAGCCCTACCCCCGCCTCGACGCACTCGGCCGCCAAATCACCACCGCCGCGCTCGCCGCCGCCAAAGCCAAGGGCATCCCCCTCCAGGCCCCGCAGTGCGGCTCGATGTTCAGCCTCTTCTTCACCGAACAAATCGTCCGCGACCTCCCGTCCGCGATGAGCTCCGACTCCAAGCTCTTCGCCCGTTTCTTCCATGCCTGCCTCGAAAACGGCGTCTACCTCCCGCCCAGCGCCTACGAAGCCTGGTTCCTCAGCAGCGCCCACGAAGGCCCCGCCATAGACCGCGCCTGCGAGGTCATCTCCAACGCGATCAAAAATCTGTAGGCTCCTTTTGGGCGGATCACATTGCAGCCAGCTCCGCACTCACCCGCGCCAGATCCGCCTCCACATCGACTCCGCCCGCAGACGCCTGCTCGCGGATCACGCCTTCTCCATCGGCCACCACCGCGCGGTAATCCAGCCCGCGCAACGCCGCCAGCCGCCAGAACACGGGGTTGAAATACGCCCGGTTCACGAGCTCCACCACGCGCGCTCCCGCCTCGCAAAACATCAGGTTCGCCAACCCCGCCCCGTGCGGCGCCACCACCAGTCGCGCCGCGCGGCACACCGCGATCTGCTCCGCCCACGGCAGCTCCTCGAGCGCAACCTTCGCGAATCCGCGCCCCTCCAACTCCGCCCACAGCGCTCCTTCGTTCGTCACCCGCCGCCGCCGCGCCTTCTCCCGCGTCAGATAGATTTTTTCCCCGCGCCCCGCCACGCGGCGCCCAAGCCCGCGCTCCTCGGCCCACGCCCGCACCCGCTCCACCGTTCCCCGCGTCGGCGCCCCCGGCGAATCCGCCAGCGACGGCACCACCAACGGCCCGCATTCCCAGTGCGCCGCGCGCCGCGCCGCGATCATCCGCTCGCCCCCGCCCCGCGCCGCCAGGGCCTCGCGCGCAAAACCCGCCGCCGCGTTCACCACCAGGTTGTCCGCCTCGCCCGTCCCCACCGCCAAGATCCTCGGCAACTCCTCCAGCAGCCAGTGGCAATACCCCGCGCCCAGATTGACCGCCGCCACCGCCGTCGCGCCCGCGAGCTCCTTCGGCTCCCTCATTTTGCCATGACCCAGCAGCCAGTGGCATTCGAAAGGTTTCCCCAAGTCGGCCGACACGTCTCGCGCGAGCAGATCCCCCGCCGCCGACACCACCGCCCCCGACCCGAACACCCGGCCCGCCGGCAAACGCGCCACAAACTGCTCCGGCCTCTCCACCTCCGCCAGACCGCGCAAATACGCCGCCACCTCCGCCGTCGCGTGCGCCGGCAAGGCATACTCCGTCCGCTCCGCCGCGCCGCGCCGCTCGATCACGCCGCCGTCCCGCGCCACGATTTCCGCCACCCGCGCGCAACGCGCCGGCGGCTTCACATGCTTCGGTTTCGCGTCTCCCCCGCTCACGATCGGCCGCGCCTCAAGCCCGCGGATGCGCCTTGTTGTAAACTTCCCGCAGGCGCGCCACCGTGACGTGCGTGTAGACCTGCGTCGTATTCAGGGAAGCATGACCGAGCAGCTCCTGCACGAGCCTCAAGTCCGCGCCCGCGTTGAGCAGATGCGTCGCGTAGCTGTGCCGCAGCTTGTGCGGCGTGAGATCCAGCGGCAGCCCCGCCAGCGCGAGATAACGCTTCAACATCAGCTGCACCGCGCGATCCGTCATGCGCCCGTGCTTCGCGTCCACCAACACCGGCGCATCCGGCCCGGTGTCGCGCGCAAACTCCCGTTGCCACTTCGCCAGCACGCCCGCCGCGACTTTGCCCAGCGGGCACAACCGCTCCTTCTTTCCCTTGCCCAGCACTCGCGCCACCGTCCCGTCCGCCTCCAGGCTGCCGTAGTTCAGCCCCGTCAGCTCGCTCACGCGCAGCCCCGCCCCGTAAAGCAGCTCCATCGCCAGCCGGTCGCGCCACGCGATAAAATGCGACTCCGTGCCGTTCTCCACCAAGCGCCGAGGCCCCTCCAGCAGCTCCCGCATCTGCTTCTCCGTCAAAAACTGCGGCAGCCGCTTCTCCAGCTTCGGCAGCGCCAGCCCGACCAGCGGGTTCTTCTCCACCCTCCCTTGCCTCTGCCAGTATTTGAAAAACGCCCGCAAACCCGACGCGTGGTTGTGCAGCGTGCGCCGCCCGAAGCGCGACTGCGCCTCGATCACAAAATCGCGCATCACGCGCGGCGTGAGCCCGTCAAACTCCAGCCCCTCGCTCCCCTCGCCCGACGACTCCCGCCGCCAGCGGATAAAATCCTCGAACGCCTGCTTGTAGTTGCGCAACGTATACGCCGAATAACGCCGCTCCAGAGCGAGATAGTCCGCGAACGGCGCCCACCACTCGCGGATCAGCCGCGCGTCCGCCTCCTTCGCCAAATCCGTCTCGGTCTTATCCGCGCCCATCAGCGTGATCCGCGGTTAAAAACCCTGTTTGACCGCGGATGGCGCGGATAAACGCGGATAACAAGACACCCGCATCGGAGCCTGTTCTTGTTCCGAATCATCCGTGGTCAAAAGCTCAGCCCGCGACCGCGACTTTCGCCTCCACCGCGCGCATCACGCGATCGCTCTCGCGTCGCAACGCGCCCTCCGGATCGAGCCCCTTCGCCCGCGCCGCCGCGCACAGCTCGAACAACGCGCGCCCCAGTTTTTCATCATCCAACTCCGCCCCCAGCTCCCGAATCCTCGCCACGTCCGCCGCGCCGTCCGCCGGCAGCGATTTTTTCTCGATCTGCTTC
>CAMLNJ010000479.1 GCA_946481225.1 uncultured Verrucomicrobiota bacterium
CCGCCGCTGGTGGTGGAGCGTTTCACGGTGTAGCTCGTCGCGCCGGGGCTGGCGGTCCAGGACAGGTTGATCTGGCTGGTGGAGGCGGCCGTGGCGCCAAGCGCGGTCGGCGCGGCGGGGGCCGGCATGCCGGCGGCGACCAGCGCGGCGAGTTCGGACGCGGAGAGGGCGCGGGCGTGGATGCGGAAGTCGTCCACGCGGCCGTTCAGGTAGGGGTCGGCATACTGGGACCGGCCGATGTAGTTCTGGGTCGTCGCGCCGAGGGCGGATGGCGTGAGGGTCATGGCGCTGTTGCGGCCGACCTCGACACCGTTGACGTAGAGGATGCCGACGTTGCCGCTCCAAGTGACGGCGACGTGCGTCCAGGCGCCGACGGGCAGGGCGGAGGTGCCGTTGATCTGTTGTTCGCCGGCGCCGCCGCCGGTCGTGATGGCGTAGCGGACGACGTTGGTCCCGCCCTTGGGGGTGAGGAACATGTTCACGGCGGTGCCGGTGCCGAAGTCGAAGACGCGGGACCAGTTGCTCACGGCGTCGAGGTAAACCCAGGTGCCGATGGTGAACTGGGTGAGGCCGTTGACGACGCCGGCGGGCAAGGCGACGTGGTCGTTGGCGCCGTCGAGATCGACGGCGTTGTTAAGCGCGCCGACGCTCCAGAGGGGGCCGTTGACGAGCGTGCCGTTCAAGGCGTCGCCAGCTGAATCGGCGGCGCTCGTGCCGGAAGTTTCGTCGAACGTGTAGCGGGCGCGGAGGTCGGTCGTGATCGCGGAGGCCTGGGCGGAGCCGGCGCTTTCGCCGCCGGCGTTCGTGGCGGTGACGACGTAGTAATAGGTCGTGGTCGCGGCGAGGCCGGTGTCGATGGCGGTCGTCGTGGCGAGGCCGGAGGCGACGGTGGCGTAGGGGCCGCCGCTGACGGTGGCGCGTTTCACAGTGTAGCTCGTCGCGCCGGCGGAGGCGCTCCAGGAGAGGTTGACGCGGGTGGAGGACAACGCGGTGGCGACGAGGCCGGCGGGAGCGGCGGGCGCGGACGGTTGCGGCGTGGCGGAGGCCTGCGCGGAGTCGGCGCTTTCGCCGCCGCCGTTCACGGCGGAGACGACGTAGTGGTAGGTCGTGCCGTTGGTCAGGCCGGCGTTCAGGTAGGTCGTCGCGGTGACGCCGGTGGCGACGGTGGTCGTGTAGGGGCCGCCGCTGACGGTGGCGCGTTTGACGGTGTAGCTGGTCGCTCCGGAGGCGGCGCTCCAAGAGAGCGAGACTTGGGCGTTGCCGGCGGTGGCGCCGAGGCCGGTGGGCGCGGGGGGAGCGGGTGGCTGCGGCGTGGCGGAGGCCTGCGCGGAGTCGGCGCCCTCGCCACCGGCGTTCGAGGCGGAGACGACGTAGTGGTAGGTCGTGCCGTTGGTCAGGCCCGTGTCGACATAGGTCGTCGCGGTCACGCCGGTGGCGACGGTGGTCGTGTAGGGCCCGCCGGATACGGTGGCGCGTTTCACGGTGTAGCTGGTCGCTCCGGGGGCGGCGCTCCAGGCGAGCGAGACCTGCGCGTCTCCGGCGGTGGCGGAGAGGCCGGCGGGCGCGGCGGGCGGCGGCACCTGGGGCGTGGCGGAGACCTGCGTGGAGTCGGCGCTTTCGCCCACGGCGTTCACCGCCGAGACGACGTAGTGATAGGTCGTGCCGTTGGAGAGGCCGGTGTTGGTGTAGCCGGTGCCGGTCACGTCGTTCGCGATCAGGGTGTAGGGGCCACCGGATACGGTGGCGCGTTTCACGCGGTAGCCGACGGCGCCGGAGGAGGCGCTCCAGCTCAACGAGACCTGGGTGTTGCCGGCGATGGCGGCCAGACCGGTCGGCGCGGACGGGACGGGGGCGACGCTGGCGAGGGCCTGGACGTCGGCGGCGCTCAGCACGTAGTTGTAGATGCGGAAGTCGTCGACCAGGCCGTTGAAAAGCGGGTCGGCGAACTGGCTCTTGCCGATGTAGTTCAGGGTCGGGGCGATGGCGGCGGGCGTGAGGGTGATGGCGGTGTTGGTGGCCGCGACGGCGCCGTTGACGTAGAGGGTGGCGGTGTTTCCGCCGAGGGTGACGGCGAGATGCACCCACTGGCCGGTGGCGAGCTGCGCGGTATTGAGCTGTTGCTCGCCGCCGCCGTTCGCGATGGCGAAGCGCAGGGTGTTGGAGCCGGAGCGGGGGCTCAGGTAGAGGTAGTTGGCGGTGCCGGTGCCGAAGTCGAAGATGCGCTGCCACTGGGTGGCGGAGCTGTTCCAATAAACCCAGGTGGCGAGGGTGATATTCGTGTGGCTGGCGGCGCCGGCGGGCAGGGCGACGTAATCATCGACGCCATCCAGCACGATGGCCTGGCCGATCTTGCCAGCTGCATAAGCCGGGGTGCCGGTGGCCGCGCCGGGGAAGAGGCCGGCGGCGTCGTCGGCGTTGTTTTCGAACGCGTAGCGGGACGTGATGGAGAGGGGGACGACGGTGACGTTCAGCGTGGCGTCGGCCTGGGCGCCGACGCTGTCGGTGACGCGCACGGTGAAGGCGTTGACGCCGACATCGGTGTTGCCCGACGTGCCGGATACGGAGCCGTCGGCGGCGACGGCAAGCCAGGCCGGGCCGGCGACCTTGGCAAAGGTCAACGCGTCGCCGACATCGACATCGGCGGCGTCGGCCGCGAGGGAGGCGGCGTAGGCGAGGCCCTGGGTGGCGTCGGCCTTCGTGATCGGGTTGAGCGCCCAGACGGGAGCGTCGTTGGTATTGGAAACGATGATACGCAGGTTGGCGTCGTCGGTGGCGCCGGAGGAGTCGGTGACGCGGACGACGAAGAGGTTTTCGCCGACGTCGGCGTTGGTCGGCGTGCCGGAAAGGGCTCCGTCGGCGGCGACCGCGAGCCAGGCGGGGCCGGTGACCTTGGCGTAGGTCAGGGTGCCGCCGTTGGCGTCGGTGGCGTGGTTCGCGAGGGTGGTCCCGGCGACGTAGGCGGAGTCCTCGACGGCGGCGGCGGGGAGGATGGGGTCGCTGGTGAAGGCGGGAGCGGAGTTGGCGCCGCCCTGGCCCCAGAGGGCGTAAACGCGGTCGCCGGAGAGGGCGTGGTTGTAGATGCGGAAGTCGTCGACGCGGCCGTTGAGCGCGGCGTCGCCGTTCCACATGCTCTTGCCGAGGTAGCAGAAGGGCTGGCTGAACATCGGGGCGACCTTGGGCGAGGACCCTGCGGCGACGGGCAGGCCGTTGACGTAGAGCGTGGCGGTGTCGCCGTTGAAGGTCACGGCCACGTGGGTCCAGGTCGCGGTGGGCATCGCGGGGCCGACGAGCGCGATGGTGCCGTCGGTGGTGCGCGAGGTGGTGATCTCGAACTTCAGTTTTCCCGTGCTGTCTTTGACGGTGAGCATCATGTATTTTTCGATCTCGCTGCCGAAATCGAAGACG
>CAMLNJ010000480.1 GCA_946481225.1 uncultured Verrucomicrobiota bacterium
ACAAGGCGCCGCCCTTCGGATCGAGCCCGAGGTGCTGCGAGGCCAAGGCCCACAGCCCGTCGTATTGTTTGCGCATGTCGACCGGCTTCACCGCGAGGTAGATGCGCAGGCCCTGCGGCAATCCGATCAACGGCAGCCCCATCGCTCACGTCTCCCTCAGCGCCCGCACCAGCGCCGCAAGGGCCGACGGCTCCGCGCCCCGCAACACCAAGCCGTCCGGCAGCGTCACGCTCAGCTCCGATGCAGATGCCGGCACCGACGGCGTGTCCGGCAACCGCAGCTCCACAAAACGCGCCGACGCTTCTGCACCCAGTGCGCGAAGGTCGGATAACGCACGCCGGCTCGCCGAGCGAATGCCGCCTGCGATAGACCGCTGCGCTCATACTCGGCCAGCAGTTCCTCCCTCCGCCTCCGCGGCGTGCGCATCCTCCCCAGCCGGTCCGGCCTCCTCCCGTCGTCCACCACCTCCGTCTTAGTCGCGTTCATCCCCGCAGCCTATCACGGCATCCTTCGCCTGCATATGCGGTCGCCGGGTGGCTTTCAATTACCCACAAATCCGCAGGGAGAAACGCGGGCGGAAGCCGCGGACTGGCGGCATGGCCGAAGTCCGTAAGGCTATATATGATACAATGCTGTGCATGAAGAACCCAAAACATGCACAAGCGGTCCAGCCGACAGCGGAGCCGGACAATGGCGAGTCGATGATACAGCGAGAACTGGAACTTGGAGCCTTGCCCGACGAGCGACTGGGCAAGCGGCTTGGGCGCTTGCTCGGTCAGTTTGTCGCCGGCACGGCGGAGAGCGTGCCGCTGGCCTGCCAGGATTGGGCGAACACGAAGGCCGCGTATCGTTTCTTCGCCAACGAACGCGTCACCGAAGAAGACATCCTGGCCGGTCACTTTCGCAGCACCCGCGAGCGTTTCGGCGGGGTGCGCGGCACGGTCTTGGTGCTGCACGATACCACGAAGCTTTCGTATCGGCGGGAGAACATCGGTCTATTGACCACGCTTAAGCACGGCCCCTCGGATCGCTGGCGCCACGAAAATCCGCTGTGCGGCATCTCGTTGCATTCGAGCCTGGCGATCACGCCGGCGGGACTGTCGCTGGGGCTTGCGGCCGTGAAGTTCTGGACCCGAAAGGAGTTCAATGGCGCGAACGCGCTGAAGCGGAAGATCAACCCCACGCGTGTTCCCATCGAGGAGAAGGAAAGCCTGCGCTGGCTGCTCAATCTCCAGCACGCCACCGCGCTGCTCGGCGAGCCCGGCCGCTGCGTCCATGTCGGCGACCGGGAGAGCGACATCTACGAGCTGTTTTGCGCCGCGCGAGATGCGGGCTCGCACTTCCTGATCCGCTCCTGTGCAAACCGCCGCGCCGGCGACGGCACGACCAGACTGGAGAGCGAGATGGATGAGGTGCGAGTCAAAGGCACGCATCGTATCGAGGTGCGCGACCGCAAGGGAGATCCGAGAGAGGTCGTGTTGGAATTGCGTTATCGGCGGGTACGTTTGTTGCCTCCGGTGGCCAAGCCGAAACAATATCCGCTGGTCGAGCTGGCGGTCATCTACGCGCAAGAACAAGGCACGCCGAAGGACCGGGAGCGGATCGACTGGAGATTACTGACTGATCTGCCGGTCGGCAGCCCGGCCGAGGCGATCGAGAAGCTGCGTTGGTATGCGTTGCGCTGGAAAATCGAGGTCTTTCACAAGATCCTCAAGTCGGGTTGCCGCGTCGAGGAGTCGGGCCTGCGCACCGCCGAACGCCTCGTGCGTCTGGTGGCGGTCTGCTGCATCGTTAGCTGGCGCATCTTTTGGATGACCATGATCAACCGAACCCATCCGGACGCGCCTCCCGTGATCGCGCTCACTCGCGCGAAACTCGATCTGCTCGACGAACTTTATCCCGCGCCTCCCGGGCATCTGAAGCCCGTCCGCCTCGCTCGATACCTGCTCTGCATCGCCAAGCTTGGCGGATATCTCGCCCGCGCCTGCGATCCCGCTCCGGGCAACATCGTCATGTGGCGCGGTCTTTCCCGCCACCACGACCTCGCCATCGGCTACTCCCTTCGCCGCTGATTTGTGGGTAATTGAAAGGCCGGGTGGACGCTTACAGCCCCACTGGTTTTTGAGTTCGTCGAAGACGTTTTCCGCGTCGGCGCGTTTGCGATACGTCAGCACGATCTGCGCGGGCCTGGCTTGTTGCGGCTCCAAGTTGGTCACGTAGGCGCAAATTCCTCCTCGTCGGCGCCCCAAAATACGTCCTGGGGCGATGGGTTGGCGGGCTTGAGGGTGCGGGTGACGATCACCCGGCGTTCGCAACTCCAGCCATCCAGCTTCACCCGCGTCTCGGCGTATTGTTCCTGACCGACGCGGGGCCGTCCGTCCCACCTCGGCCACGGCACTTTGGCGACGGCCCGGCGCACGTTGGCGGTAAGTTTCAGCTTGAACAGATAACACGGGCGCGGCGCGCCGGCCGTCTCGTGCCAGGCTATGATCTTTTCCTGGGCGAAGCCGATGTCGCCCCGGTTCAGTTGCAAACGCGCCGGCACGTCGGGATGGCTCCAGACCCGCTCCATCGCCTCGACCCAGTGGGTGGCGCTGACCGTGTCGCCCCGGCGCCATTCCATGTGGAGAGCCAGACGCGTGCCCGCCACCACGCACAAAAGCGGGTGATGGCTGCCCCGGCCGGGCTTGTGCGGGTTGTAACCCCGCGCCACGTCCTCCTGATGGCCGTAGCGGGTGTTCACCGTCGAGTCCCAGTCGGCGATGAACGCCGAGGGCAGGGCCGCGTAAAGATCGCGTTCGCTCCACGCCAGCCATGTGCGGGCCCGCTCGCGAGGCACCTTCATCATCATGCGATAAAACGCGTCCTCGCCGCAAAGCCGGCCCTTTTGCATGCCCAGAATCAGCGCCAAGGCCCTGTCGTCCTGCACCCGCCGGACGTGGGCGAAACGCCGTCCGCCCATCAGACAGTTGAACATGAAGGCCTGCACGACATCCGCCACCGGCGTGGCGTTCGGGCTGGTGCGCGCCAGCGGGAAGCGCCGGACCAGATCGGCGACAATCCCCAGCTTCTCCAAATAGTGGCTCCACGCCGCCGCTCCGCCATACGGCGTCAGCCGATCTTGCGCCACCGCGACCCTCATCGCGCCTCCGGCGCACTCAAACCGAAACCACTTCCCCTCTTCACCCTCCGGGTGAGCCTCGCTCAACTCGCTGATGCCCCTCATAAACACCATCACCCAATCACTTGCCCGCCCAGCCAATCGTTTCAGCTGCGGTGTATAGGTTCATCGCTCGCCCCATCATCTACTTGCCAAAAAATCTCGCCTCTCAACTGCGGAATTTAGCAGGCTGCTGAAAAAGTCCGAGCAGGAGGGAACGAGTGGCTGGGGAGCAGCG
>CAMLNJ010000481.1 GCA_946481225.1 uncultured Verrucomicrobiota bacterium
CGCCTCGTCGCCTCCGATGCCGCCGGTCACGACGTCATGCGCGAGGTCTTCGTCAAGAAACGTCGCTACTACGAGTCGGCCCTCCGCGACGCTATCGCCGCGGGAGCCATCGAACCCTGCGACCCGGCGGACAAAGCCACCGCGCTCTTCGCACTCATTGACGGTATGATCACCCAGGCGCGTATCCTCAACGACATCAACCTCCTGAAAACTTTGCCAAGTCTCGGCATGGATCTCCTCAAGTTCCGCGCTTCGGCCATCGCCTGACCCGTTCGTTAGTTCTCTTTTGTTCCGATCTCCGTTTTCGAGCGGAGCTATAACTTCTTCCGCGCAGCCACCCTGCGCGTTTTTTAGACCCGTAATCTTTACTAATTAGTCAACTACTAGTCCCGCCATGAGTGCTCTCACCCATATCTCGACCTCCCGCACCTTCCGCCGCGTTTCCGCCGAAGTCATCGCCCACTTTGCTGCCACCGACGCCCAGGCCGCCCGCTTCGCCGGTTTCGGGCACTATCCCACCAATCGTTCCGCGTCCGCGGCCCGTTTTTGGGACAGCGCCTTGATCGATCGCCTCGCGACCCCGCTGAGCCGCGTCCGCGAGTAACTCCCTCAGCAACCGCAACAGCCTCCTTCCTTCATAGCTATGATCGCCACCTTTCCTCTCCACCTCACGGCCGAGTCCTTCGCCAACGCCGTCGCCTCCTCGAACGACCGCCCCGTCCTCGTCGACTTCTGGGCGCAATGGTGCGGCCCGTGCAAGGCCCAGGGCCCCATCCTTGACCAAGTCGCCGCAGCCCAAGGCGACCGCGCCGTCGTCGCCAAGCTCGACATCGACGACGCGCCCGAGGTCGCCGAAGCCCTTGGCGTCCGCTCCATCCCGACGCTCCTCGTCTTCCGCCACGGTCGCGAGGTCGCCCGCCTCGTCGGCCTCCAATCCGCCGCCGCGCTCAACTCCGCCCTCGGCGCCGCGGCCTGATCCGCCCGCTCCGCCTCGCCTCCCGCAACCCGCTCCTCTCTCCTCGCCATGCAACGCCGCACCCTCGCCACCGCCATCGCCGCGCTCGCCATCGTCTCCATCGCGACGCCGCTCACCCTGCGCGCGCTCCGCGCCGAATCCGCCTCCTCGTCCGCCGCGACGTCTTCCACACCTCCGCCGCCCGTCGTCACCGTCGCCGCCGTCGAACAGCGCACGCTCGTCGAGTCCGAGGAGCTGACCGGCCGCGTGGACGCCGTCGAATCCGTCGACCTCCGCGCCGAGGTCGGCGGCCGTCTCGCCGCCGTCCACTTCCAAGCCGGTCAACTCGTCCTCGCCGGCGATCTTCTCTTCACCATCGATCCGCGCAGCTACGCCGCCGCCCGCGACGCCGCCCAGGCCGCGGTCGCCCGCGCCGAGGCGCTTGCCTCCACCGCCGCCAAGGAAGCCGCCCGAGCCGCGAGCCTGCGCTCCCGCGAGGCGATCAGCACCGAGGAGGCCGACCTCCGCCAATCCCGCGCCGCCGAAGCCGCCGCCGAGCTTCTCGCCGCCCGCGCCGCGCTCACCTCCGCCAACCTCGACCTCGAGCGCACGCAGGTCCGCTCGCCGATCTCCGGCCGCGTCTCGCGCGCCCTCGTCACCGCGGGCAACCTCGTGTCGCCCGCCACGCCCCTCACCACGCTCGTCTCGACCGGCCAGGCCTACGTCTACGCCGACGTCGCCGAGGCGACCGTGCTCAAATTCCGCGCCCTCGAGCGCGCCGGCCGCCTACAGCGCGACGCGCAGGGACGCATCCCCGTCGAGCTCGCCCTCGCCGACGACACCTCGTATTCGCGTTGTGGTTACATCGAGAGCCTGGACAACCGCCTCGCCGCCGCCACCGGCACGCTCCAGCTCCGCATGGCTTTCGACGACCCGGACAACGCCCTCGTCCCCGGACTCTTCGCCCGCGTTCGCGTGCCGCTTGGCGCATCGCAGCCCACGCTCCTCATCAGCGAGCGCGCCGTCGGCACCGACCAGAGCCAGAAATTCGTCCTCGCCGTCGACGCCTCCAGCACCGCCGCCTACCGCGCCGTGCAACTCGGCGGCCTCCTCGACGGCAAGCGCATCGTCCGCGCCGGCCTCCAGCCTGGCGAACGCATCATCGTCAACGGCCTCCAGCGCGTCCGCCCCGGCATGACCGTCTCCGCCCAGGCCGAGGCCGCCGCCGCGCCCTCCGGCCTCGCCGTCGCCCAGCGCTAAATTGCTTTCCGTTTGTGTAGCCACGCCCGTCCCCGGGCGTGTCTCTTGAGCTCCGTCAGCTCTCCACCGCACGGCCGAGACGGCCGTGGCTACACATTCAGCTCACCCAGCATCCATTACCGGCCGCCCGACCGCGGCCCCAGGCCACTGCCTTGCCCGCGCGTCGCGTCTCCGTCTCTGGCTCCTCGCTACCATCTCCCTGCTCCCGGCTCTCTCATGAACATCGCCGACTTCTTCATCAAACGCCCGATCTTCGCCGGCGTCCTCTCGCTCCTCACCTTCCTCGTGGGCGCCATCGCCCTCTTCCAGCTTCCCGTTTCGCAATACCCCGAGGTCGTGCCGCCCACCGTGGTCGTGCGCGCCAGCTACCCGGGCGCCAACCCCACCGTCATCGCCGACACCGTCGCTGCGCCGCTCGAGCAGTCGATCAACGGCGTCGAGAAATCCCTCTACATGTTCTCGCAAAGCACCGCCGACGGCGTGCTCACGCTGACCGTCACCTTCCGCATCGGCACCGACCTCGATACCGCCCAGGTGCAGGTGCAGAACCGCGTCGCGCAGGCGCTGCCGAAACTGCCCGAGGAGGTCCGCCGCCTCGGCGTCACCACGGTGAAATCCTCGCCCGACCTCACGATGGTCGTGCACCTCACCTCGCCCGAGGGCCGCTACGACGACATCTACGTCCGCAACTACGCCACGCTCCAGGTGCGCGACGTCCTCGCCCGCCTCCCCGGCGTCGGTCAGGTCAACATCTTCGGCTCGGGCGACTACGCCATGCGCGTCTGGCTCGACCCGCACAAACTCGCCGCCCGCGACCTCACCGCGAGCGACGTCGTGGCCGCCATCCGCGAGCAAAACGTTCAAGTCGCCGCCGGCACCATCGGCGCCCAGCCCGTCTCCGCCGCCAACGCCACGCAGCTCCTGATCAACGCCCAGGGCCGCCTCCTCGACGAGACCGAGTTCGGCGCCATCGTCGTCAAAAGCTCCGCCACGCCCGGCGGCGCCCGCGTCCTCCTCCGCGATGTCGCCCGCCTCGAACTCGGCGCCAACGACTACGCCCTCCGTTCCCTCCTCGACAACAAGGCCGCCGTCGCGCTCCCCATTTTCCAGCTCCCCGGCAGCAACGCCATCGCCATCTCCGACGCCGTGCGCGCCACCATGGCCGAC
>CAMLNJ010000482.1 GCA_946481225.1 uncultured Verrucomicrobiota bacterium
CAGCCCGACCAGCGGTCGGGCCTACATCGGAGCGGCGTTTTATACGTTTGAATGCGAGATGGTGTAACCCCGCCCTGCGTCTACTTCGTGGGCACCGGTTTCTTCGCCGCTCCCGCAGACGAAGGAGGCGGAGCAGTCAACTGTTGATACTCCGCGTCCCAGCGTCCCGCCCGGGTAAAATCCTTCGCGGCGCGCGCCGTCTCCGCCCCCTCCTTCAAGGCCTCCAGGCGAAGATCGCGCGGCAGGGCCGAATCCTCCAGCAGGCGTCCGTAAAGCTTTCCCCCCTCGGCCGCCCCGTCCGCGGCGCGCAAAGCCCGCGCGGCCGCCAGCACGAGCGGCCGATCCGCCGCGCGCCATTTGCGCAACGCCGAGAACACCCCGAGCGTGCGCCGCGCCGCCGCCGCGTCGCCGGCGCTCCATTGCAGGCTCGATAACGTAAGCGCCAACGCCAGGCCGGGATTCTTGACCATCCCGTCGAACCCGGTCGACAGCGCCTCGTCGCCACGACCCGCCGCCGCCAGGAGCCGCATGCGGCGGATTCGCGCGTAGGTCCCCGTCTCCGCCGGCAGCGTCTCGCGACGCGCCCATTGCTCGTCGGCCGAGACCGCGAACGGCCGATAAAGCGGATCGCCCACCAGGACGCCCATCCAACCCAGCGCGTTGATCGAGCGCAGCGACGCCACCCCCAGATTATCCCCCCGCGTCAGAGCCCGCAGGAGCAGATGCGGCTGATGCGTGAATTGCAGATACGGTTCGTCGACGTTTCCGACTGTCGCCGTGACGCCGCGCGCGACGAGCGGCCCCGTCCAGCCGCGCGACGGCGAATGCAGCGTGGTGGCCGAAAAACTATGGATATGCAGCGCGATCGCGCCCGTCGGGAATCGAAAATCCGGTGCCGTGAACGGACCGTTGAGATCGCTCGCATACCAGCCAAAATAGAGCACGGGCGCGTCGAAGCGCGCGTGGTTCGTCAACGTGCCGCCGCCCCGATCCACATCGGTTTCAAAGCCCAGCGCGGTGAGTTCAGGCACGCAGGCCTCCAGCCACTCATCCCCCTGCCGATGTGGCCCGCCGATATCGACGTAGGCCCGTCCGGCCAAGCCGTCGCGCTCGGCCGCGAGGGCGCGATCCACCAGCGCCATCGCATCCTTCGTCGTCGGCCCGTCGAGACGCCCGACCGGGATGATTTCGCGCAAGGCCGCCGCCACGGCGGAAGGATCGCCCGCGGAGAACACCGGATTCGGCACGAACGCCGCGATCGGGGGGCAGTTGACCGCGAGCAGGGACAGCTCGCTGTCGACCGCGCCCTTGTTCGTGCGCAAAGCCGGGTTCGACGTCAGCGGGTTGCTCTTCTCGTCGTAAAGCGCCGCGTCATGCACGATGCGCAAAGGCACCCCGCGGCACACCACGAGGGCGTCGAGCCGGTGGCCGGCCGGCACGATCTTCGTGCGACCTGCCTCGTCCTTCAGGCTCATCGCCATCGCATCCACGTCGCCTCGCGCGATCGCCTCGCGCAGGAGGGGATTCCAGATCGAGACGACAAACTGCGGCCAGGTGATCTCCTCGGTCAGCGGCATGGGCAGGGCCACGATCGCCGACTCCGTCAGGCCGCGACGCTCCGCGTAGTGCCGCGCCAAGGACAAGGACTCGCCGTCGTCGCGGTTCGCGAGGATCAGGACACGCGGCGCGCCCTCGGCGACGGACAGGGTGAGGCACGAAAAAGCGAAGACAAACCGGAGGAACACGCCAGCGGACCATGCGGACACGAGCGCAAATATCGAGCCGGCTTTGACGTTTTACGACGCCGTCGCGCGCCCGCATTGGCCGTTGCGCCGAATGGGCGGCTCCGGCTCGATGCCCACGCCCTTTGTCCATGGCCCTTTCCGTCTCCGGCTTTTTTCCGTCTCCCGCGCGGCTGCGCGACGCCGCGCGCGACCTCGCCCTCGCCGCCGTGGTCGGCGCGCTCTCCGGCACCGCGGCCGCCGCCTTCCTCGGCGCGCTCGACGCCGTCACCACGACCCGGTTTTCGCACCCCTGGCTGATCGCGCTGCTCCCGGTCGCCGGCCTGCTCTCGGCGCTCGCCTATCGGCGTCTCGGCGGCCGCGCCGAGCGGGGCGCCAACCTGATCATCGACGAAATCCACGAGCCCGGCGGCGGCGTGCCGCTTCGCATGGCCCCGCTTGTCCTCGGCGCCACGCTGCTCACGCATCTGTGCGGCGGTTCGGCGGGACGCGAAGGAACCGCGGTGCAGATGGGCGGGGCTCTGGCGGGAGGGCTAAAGAAGTGGCTGCGCCTCCAAGCCGTGCCCCAAGGGATGCTGCTCTCCGCCGGCGTGGCCGGCGGCTTTGGCGCGGTCTTCGGCACGCCGCTCGCCGGCGCGGTTTTCGCCGTGGAGGTGCTCGCGCGCGGCCGCCTCAGCCATGCCTGGCTCGCCGCGTGCCTGCTCGCCTCGCTCGTCGGGGATCAGGTTTGCCACGCTTGGGGCGTGCATCACGCGAACTACGCCGCGCTCGCGAACCTGTCCTCGCTGCCCTCGACGTTCTCGTTAGGTTCGTTGGGGCTGGCGGCGGGCTTCGGGTTGCTATGCGGCGGCGTCGCTCGTGGTTTCACCGCCCTGGCCCACGGCGTCGGCAAGATCCCGCTGCCCCCCGAGAAGGCTTGGTGGTTGCGGCCGTTCGCGGGCGGAGTCGCGCTCTGGCTCCTGGCCCTGGCGCTGCAAACCGACGCCTATCTCGGTCTCGGCGCATGGAGCCCCGATCCGCGCGATCCGACCCTGCTCACGGTCTGGGCGGCCGACGGCGCGACGTCGTGGAGCTGGTTGTGGAAACTGGTCTTCACCGCGGTCACGGTGGGCGCGGGATTCAAGGGCGGCGAAGTCACGCCCCTGTTCCTCATCGGAGCCGCGTTTGGCCATCTCGCGGGGCCGCTCCTCGGGTTACCGCTTTCCCTCGGGGTCGCGCTGGGCTTCGTGGCGGTGTTTGCCGGCGCGAGCAAGACGCCCCTCGCCTGCACGCTGCTCGCGGCGGAAACCTTCGGAGGGAGCCAGCTCGAGCTGTTCGCGGTCGCCTGCCTCGCGAGCTACCTGGCCAGCGGGGCGGACGGAATCTACGCCGCGCAGCGCCGCGGCGATTGACGGAACGAAGAGGCGGAACCGCGTTTCGCGTCGAGGCGAAGCCGGCGCATGGGACCAGCGACCGGCGACGAAGTGGGCGTGTCGACCGATGGCGCGCCGCGCGCGGGCGGAGTAGGCTGCGCCGATACCCGCCATACCATGAGCACCCTCACGACCTTTCCCTACGACAACGACCGCGTGCGATCACATACCCGACCGGCGGCCCAGCACCGCATCGACGAACGCACCGACCACAATATTCTGTTCTTT
>CAMLNJ010000483.1 GCA_946481225.1 uncultured Verrucomicrobiota bacterium
TTGATCGGGCCGGCCGGGTAGGTGGCGAAATCGACGATGTGGACGCCGACGTCGCCGAGCACTCCTTTGGAGCCGTGTTTGGTCGAGAGGCGCCAGAGCCAGGCGGGGGTGGTGGACCATTCGCCCCAGATCGGGGAGCTGAGCCAGGTTTGAAGGTAGCTGGCCTCCACGTGGCGGAGTTCGCCGATTTCGCCGGCGTGGACCCGGGCGGCGATGGATTGGATGGCGGGCCAGTCGCGGTAGGAAAAGTTGACCATCGCCACTTTGCCGGCGCGGCGGGCGGCGAGAAGCATGCGGCGGGTCTCGGCGTGGTCGAGGCCGAGGGGTTTTTCGCAAAGGATGTGCTTGCCGGCTTTGAGCGCCTTGATCGAGAGAGGGGCGTGGAAGGCGTCCGGGGTGACGTTGGAGACGGCGTCGACCGGGCAGGCGCGCAGCAGGAGGGCGAAGTCGGTGTAGATACCGGAGGCCGGGATGCGGTGCTTGGCCGCGAAGGCCGCCGCGCGGGTGGGATCGACATCGCACGCGGCGACGAGCTCGACGCCGGGGATCTGTTGGTAGAGCTCGGCGTGGCGGTTGGCCATGCCGCCGGTGCCGAGGATGGCGACGCGGACGGTCGCGGGTTTTTTCGTGCGAGCGGATTTCGAGGCGGCGGCAGGCGCGGGCATGGGGCGAAAAAACGGGAAGGGGGAAACGGAAGAGGTTCCGCGCGCGAAAGAGCTCGAAGCGGGCGGCTACTTGTGGGCCACGGTGGAGCGGGAGTCGGCCTCGGGGTCGGGGGGGAGCGGTTCGAGGGGTTTCATGTTGGGCGCCTGGTCTGGGATACGCACACCGGAGTAGGCCCAGCGGACACCGTTGGCGATTACCTGCTGCACGTGAGCGTCATGGTAAGTGGGATAGGTTTCGTGGCCGGGGCGGAAGTAGAAGATTTTCCCGTTACCTCGGCGCCACGTGGCGCCGGAGCGGAAAACTTCGCCGCCCGTGAACCAGCTGATAAAGATCAACTCGTCCGGTGTGGGGATGCCGAAGGGTTCGCCATACATCTCCTCGGTGGGGAGTTCGAAGTAGGGTGGCAGTCCTTGGACGATGGGGTGGGACGGGCAAACAACCCACAGGCGTTCCTTGTCGGTGGCTTCGCGCCAGGTGAGCGAGCAGGTGTCGCCCATGAGCGCCTTGAATATCTTCGAGTAGTGGCCGCTATGGAGGACCACCAGGCCCATGCCTTCGAGGACGCGGCGGCGGACTTTGGCCACGACCGCGTCGGAGACCTCGCCGTGGGCCATGTGACCCCACCAGGTGAGGACGTCGGTGGAATCGAGGACGGCGTCGGTGAGCCCGTGTTCGGGTTCCTCGAGCGTGGCGGTGCGGAGGGCGAAGTCGGTTCCGCCGAGCCTGCCCAAGGCGTCCGCGATGGTGCGGTGCATGCCGTGCGGGTAGATGCTCGCGACCTTGGGGTTATGTTTTTCGTGGCGATATTCGCTCCAGACGGTGACGCGGATGATGGGTTTGGCGGGGATCATGACGACGGGGAGGGGGATGGGCGCGCGGCCCGCGCCGGAGCGCGGTATGACGTGGCGAATGGAGGGCTATCAGGATAGCGCCCCGCGACGAGCCCGGAAACCGGGCCGCGTGGACGGGGCCGGGGTGGGGGAACTCGCGCAACCCGCCCTCAAACGCCAACCTCGGCGACGCCGTCGAGGCGCAGCACGACGCGGCCGGCGGCGCGGGTGGCGGGGAGGTCGAGGACGAATCGGGCTTCCCAGTCGTTGCTCTCGGCGGGATCGACGAGGATTTGGGCGAGGCGCCATTCGGCGTTCGGAACGGAGGGGGCCGGCGGCTCGCCGTCAAAATGGGTGTTGGCGGCGGCGCGGCCGGCGGGGTCGAGGCGGAAGCGGTCGCGCGCGGCGGCGTGGGCGGCGAAGAGTTTTTCGATGCGCTTCGCCTCGGCGGCGATGGTTTCGTCGGTCGAGGAGTCGGGGAGAACGCGAGCGGCGGCGGCCTCCCAGTCGCGGGCGGCGGCGTCTTGAAGGAAAAGGTGGATGGCGATGCGCGCGGCACGGCGCAGGGCGGCGGGGTCGCGGGTGAGTTCGCGGGGGCCGGAGCCGAGTTTCTTTTCGGAGCCGAGCTGGGGCTCGGCGTTCCCGGGAGCGCCGAGCCCCAGCTCGGCATTCTGCAACCGTTCCCACTCGTCGATCAGGCTGCTGTCGATGCCGCGCACGAGCTCCTCGAGGTGGGATTCGAGTTCGAGAACGGGTTCGGTTTTCGCCGATTGCGGCACGGTCTGGGCGAGGACCTTCCACACCTGCATGAGGTGGCGGAGGAGCAGGCCTTCCGCGCGTTCGAGGCCGTAGTCGCGCACGTAGTCGGCGAAGCTGAGGAAACGCTCGTGCATCTCGCGCGCGATGCTCTTGGGGCGGACGTTTTCGTTGCCGACCCACGGATGCGCGGCGGCGAAGGCGTTGAATGTTTCGTAGAGAAACTCGCGCAGGGGCTTCGGGTGCTCGATGGCTTCGATCTTCTCCATTCGCTCCTCGTAGGGCACGCCCTCGGCCTTGAGGCGGTTGAGTTCGTCGCCCTTGGCGCGGCTGACCTGCGCGCGGAGGATCTGCTCGGGGTCCTCGACGATGGACTCGCAGAGCGTGAGCACGTCGAGCGCGTAGTCGGGCGACTCGCGGTCGAGTTTCTGGAGGGTGTCGATGAGGTAGATCGAAAGGGCCTGGTGCAGGGAAAAATCGTCCTGGAGGGCGACGTTGACCTGGAGGCGGCGGCCGGAGGGCTGTCGAGGAATAATGGATACGATGCCGCGTTCGAGCAGAGCGCGGAATAGCTGCCAGGCGCGGTGGCGGTGCGTCTTCTTTTTCGCGTCGGTCTCGTGGCTGTCGTTGATCAGGCGGCGCATCTCGCGGCAGCCGTCGGTGTCGCGCGCGAGGACTTGCAGGAGCATGCCGTGCGAGACGGTGAAGCGCGACACGAGCGGCTCGGCGGGCGCGGTCTGGAGGCGCTCGAGGGTTTTTTTGTCCCAGCCGATTGAGCCCTCGGGGGCGCTTTGTTTGACGAGCTTCTTTTTTCGCGACGGATCGGCGGCGGCCTTTTGCTCGGCGCGGAGGTTTTCGATCACCCATTCGGGGGCCTGCACGACGACGTGGCCGACGTCGTCGAAGCCCTTGCGGCCGGCGCGGCCGGCGATTTGCCGGAAGTCGCGCACGCTCAGGGTGGCCGCCTTCGCGCCGCCGTATTTCCAGAGCTGGGTGAAGACGACGGTGCGGAGCGGGACGTTGATGCCGACGCCGAGGGTGTCGGTGCCGCAGATGACCTTGAGCAGGCCTTTTTGCGCGAGCTGCTCGACGAGAATTCTGTAGCGCGGGAGGAGGCCGGCGTGGT
>CAMLNJ010000484.1 GCA_946481225.1 uncultured Verrucomicrobiota bacterium
GCGATGGATGAGCCGACGACGAGGAAGGGTTTGCGGCGACCCCAGCGAGTATGGGTGTTGTCGGAGAGGTGTCCGAGGATCGGATCGGTGAGGCCGTCGATAAGCCTGGGCAGGACCATGGCCAAGCTCACGAGAGAGGCTTTGATGCCGAAGCCGATGGTGAATATGTTGTTCGCCTGCCCGTAGGTGCAGATGAGAATGTGATTGGCGACCGCGCCGACGCCCCACGCCCAGATCTGGCGGGATGGTGCGGTGTAGGCTCTCGGCGCAGGGGAGGGGGCGCTCATGGGGGAAAGGGAAAATCGACGAGGACTCGGCTTGGGGAAACGCCTACCGCGGTTTCCCTGTTAACAGGATTTAGGCTGTGTCTTGCAAATAAACCGGAGCATCGCTGGCGCTCTACGAGTGAAACGAGAAAGAGCGCTGGGCCGGCGTTGCCCTCGGCGGCACGGACCTCCGGTCCGCCTCCGCCTCGGTCGCCTTGGCCGAGCGCCCTTTCTCGCTCACGCTGCTCCGGTCTGTTTCCAAGACACAGCCTGGATGATTCGGCTCAAACTTGGTTCGATACAAGGAGGAGTTGGCGCTCGGCAAAGTCGGCGGCGTGCGAAGGCGGCGTCGGCGGAAACGAGGACGGGGGAAGGCCCGCCGGCATCAAAGTCGGAGACTCTCTTCGCGGCGAGGAATGTGACGGTTTCCAAAATTCGGCACCGCCGGCTTGCCATTTGAGTTAGGGTCCTAACTATCAGCCGCCTTATAGTCACGCCGCCATCGATATGCCGCTTTTGCTTCTCAAAGATCTACCTCGTTACGAATGCTTGCTGGAGGCGGCGCAACAGTTTCCCGGTCTCGATCCCACCGCCTGCGAGGTGTTTCTCAACCTGCTGCGCACCGGCGACGAGGCGTTCCGGGCGACGGAGGAGCACTTTCATGCCGTGGGGCTCAGCCAAGGACGCTTCACCGTGTTGATGCTGCTCTACGACAAGACCTGCGGCCGGACCCATGTGCTCGCCCCCGCGCAGCTCGCCGAGCGTTCCGGTGTCACCCGCGCCACCATGACGGGGCTGATCGACACCTTGGAGCGCGACGGGATGGTCACCCGCAAGCCCGACCCAGCCGATCGCCGTCAGCTTTGCGTCGAGCTCACGAAGCGGGGCATCGCGTTCCTCGACAAGATCCTTCCCGAGCATTTTCGCCGCATCGCCGCGCTGATGGAGGTGCTCTCCGAGAGCGAACGACGCACGATGGTTCGCCTGCTCGGCAAGATCGCCGCGTGCGCGGCGGACAAATTTCCTCGTCCCGAATCCTCCACCGCGGCGCCCGGGCGCTCCGCCTGAGCCTCTCTACAATTCCCCGACCTTACCTTTCCCATGATCAAGAAACTTCTCGCCTCCCTCGGGGCCTTTCTCGTGGTCCTTCTTAGCCTCGGCGCCGTCAAGGTCGCCCAGATCAAGGAGGGCTCTTCGCAGACCCACGTGCAGCCGCCTTCCGCGGTCACGTCGTTCGAGGCCCGGCTCGAGACCTGGCAACCCACGCTGGGCGCCATCGCGACCCTGGCGCCGGTGCAGGGCGTGGTGCTGAGCGCCGAGATCTCCGGCGCCGTCACCCGCGTCGCGGTGGAAAACGGCGCCGCCGTCACCGCCGGGGATTTGCTCATCCAAATGGATGACTCCGTTGAGCGTGCGCAACTCGGGGCCGCCGAGGCCCGTCTCGCCATCGCTAAACTCGAGGCCGACCGCGCGGCCGAGCTCCGCGCCAAGGACACCATCAGCCAGGCCGCCCTTGATACCGCCGCCGCGCAGCTCCGCCAGGCCCAGGCCGAGGCCGCCGCGCTCAAGGCCTCGGTCGACAAGAAAGCGATCCGCGCCCCCTTCGCCGGCCGCGTCGGCATCCGGCTCGTGAACGTCGGCCAGTATGTCTCCCCCGGCATGGCGCTTCTGCCCCTGCAAGCGCTCGACCCTATGTATGTGAACTTCAACCTCCCGCAGCGCCACCTGCCGGTGGTCGCGCTCGGCCAGACGGTCTCGGTCAAGGTCGACGCCTTCCCTGACCATGTCTTCGAGGCCCGCGTCAACGCCATCAACCCCGAGGTCGACGCCACCTCGCGCAACGTCTCCATCCAGGCCGTCGTCGCGAACCCCGAGGAACATCTTCGCGCCGGCATGTTCGCCCGCGTCGAACTGCAACTGCCCGCCACCGCTCCGACCGTGGTCATTCCCGCCACCGCCGTGGCTTACGCGCCCTACGGCAACTCCGTGTTCGTGCTCGAGCAGATCAAAGGGGACGACGGCAAGGAATACCTCGGCGCCACCCAGCGCTTCGTGAAGCTCGGCGTCGCGCGCGGCGATCTCGTCGAGGTCGTCGACGGACTGAAGGCCGGCGAGGTCGTCGCGTCCGCCGGCGTCTTCAAGCTCCGCAACGGCGCCCCGGTGTTGATCAACAACATCGTCGAGCCCTCCGACAACGTCGCGCCCACGCCCGCCAACACCTGATCCCGGGGCGGGGCCGTCTCGCGCCCCGCCTTTCCCGCCCGTCCTTTTCGTTTCCCGAACGCACCCGCGCCGCCGCGCGGCGCCCTCCCATGCTCCAGAAAAGCTTCACCGACCTGTTCGTCCGCAAGCCCGTCATCGCGCTCGTGGTCAACATCATCATCCTCGTCGTCGGCCTGATCTCCTACAACCGGCTGAACGTCCGCCAGTATCCGCGCTCCGACAGCGCCGTGGTCACCGTCACCACGACCTACTTCGGCGCCAGCGCGGACACCGTGCGCGGCTACATCACCACCCAGCTCGAGAAGGTCATCGCGAGCGCCGACGGCATCGACTACATCGAGTCGGAGAGCCGCTCCGGCATGAGCACGGTCAAGGTGTATCTGCGGCTCAACTACGACACCAACGCCGCCCTCGCCCAGATCTCCTCCAAGATCGACCAGGTGCGCAGCGAGCTGCCGCCGGAGTCCGAGTCCCCTGTGATCAACGTCGAGTCGAGCGATAGCCGCTTCGCCTCGATGTATCTCAGCTTCTACTCGAAGACGCTCGAGCAGAACCAGATCACCGACTACCTGAACCGTCTCATCCAGCCCCAGATCTCCGCGATCAAGGGCGTGCAGCGCGCCGACGTGCTCGGCGCCCGCATCTTCGCGATGCGTGTCTGGCTCAAGCCCGCCGAGCTCGCCGCGCGCGGCCTCAGCCCCGCCGAGGTCCGCCAGGCGCTGGCCGCCAACAACGCGCTTTCCGCCGTCGGCCAGACCAAGGGCTCGATGATCCGCGTCAGTTTGGTCGCCGACACCGACCTCGCGAGCGTCGAGGAGTTTCGCCGCCTGGTCGTCGCCGAGCGCAACGGGGCCATCGTCCGCCTCTCCGACGTGGCCGACATCG
>CAMLNJ010000485.1 GCA_946481225.1 uncultured Verrucomicrobiota bacterium
GGCAGGCGTGGCGCGAGGACGATGCGTTCATTGACAAGCAGGCGACCCTTGAGGACGCCCTTGTCCCGCATGCCCACCGTGTTTTGCCGCAGGAAACCGCGGACGGCCTGCTGTTCGTCACCGGTGCCATTGTTCTGCGCGGCCGCACCGAGACCGGAGAGATCGCCTACTTCCCTGCCGATGGTCTGACCGTGCCGATCAAGGATCGCTCTGGGACCATCCGGCACACGCCGTTCGTTTCCATGACGGCTGCCAATCCGCTGAACATCCTGTATCATGAATCGGTTCACGTTAATTTGAGGGAGGGCCGTATCGATGGCCGGGAATACCAACACATCACCGAACTCGCAGAGTCAGGACTTCACGCCAGTGCTGCCGCCCGATACGGCCTCGACCGTTACGGACCCGGTCGACGCAGCGAAGAACTTGCTTGTCACCTGGCCGGCGAATGGGCCGCAGGCGATGACGCACGAGCCTTCGACCTCGATCGCGACCTATGGTCCGGCGACGCGGATGCCCTTCGGGCCGGGCTCCGGTCGGCCCTTGGGCTCACGCCGGAAGTAGTCGAGGTCCTCGCCCGGTTCACCGACGGCACCATCGGCCACCGCCCCACCAGCGCGGCGGTGCAAGCCGCATGGCTGCGCGAGATCGGGTTGCGTGATTCGTCCACGGCCAACCTGTTCTCCATCGAGAACACCCCTGACATCGACCACATCGCTGCCCGCCGCCGGGTGCGCGATACCCAAACCTTCGACCTCTTCGGCGACTGGGCTGCCCGTCCCGCCGCTCAGTCCCCGCCGAGCGAGGCATCACCGAACGAGACCCAGCAGCCAGCCTCTCCTGTCCCGCCGACGTCGGCACCCAGCACCACTGAGACAGCCGAGGCACCGCGCCCCGACGCGCCCTCCGAAAGTGATGCCGTACCGTCGCCGGAGCGTTCGGACCACCCCACGGCCGAGCCCGTCGCTGCGGAGCCCGCCGCATCCCCCTATCTGACGCTCGCCCGCTATGTCATCCGGACCGGTCAGGCACACCCGAGCCACATCGCCCGTGGCACTGGACTGGACGCGGCGGTCATCGACGAGCTTATGCCCCGCTTGACCGCTGACGGCATCGTTCGGCGGAGCCCCTACGGGCTCACCGAAGGCAATCCAAGCTATATCCCGCCGGCTGAACTGGCCCCGGCGGACGGTATGCCCACCGGCGCCCAGCTCGCCGAGCTTGAACTGACCACCTCGGCGATCACCCCGACGGTCTATCGCTACGCGGCGGCGGAGTCCGACAGGGTGCCGGTCTTCCGCAATGGCACCGGGGCCGAGTTGGCGTTCAACCCGGCCGACCTTGCCCGTCTTGCCGATGGTGCCACGCTCGAATTCCGCCATCCGCGCGCCAACAGTGTCATCACCCTGCGCGCCGACTGGTCGCGCCGGGAGGCCCGTCTGCGCGAGGAGGCGGCAAACGCTGTGCTGATCGCGCACGACAGCCCCGCTTATGCCGATGCCTTCAACCGCTTCGCGGCGGCATTCTTCGCCCATAAGCCGGACATGCCCTACCACCTGGACCTCACCGCCCGGACCTCCAAAACCCTCGACCTCATCCTCAATGCCGCCATCCGCGGCGTTTACAACGACGCGCTTCATCCCAACAACGTCGTCTCCCGCGGATTCTTTGCGGAGATCACCGGGACGACGCTGCCTGCCAAGGTTGGCGACACCCAGGCGGTTTTCACCGGCCAGCCGTTCCCGGTCACTCTGGCCTCCAGCTTCGAGGCCGTGACGCCGCTGCCGGCCGCGCTCGCCGCCGCCGCGGCCGCGCCAAAGCCGCCGGCAGTCGAAGTCGCCAAAGAGCCGGTTGTGCTGCCGCCGGCCTTCACGACACCGCTTCCCGTCCTTGACGCTGCGTCTCAGGCGGCGATTGCGGCCGCCGCAGATGAACGACGCGCCGCGGTCATTGCTGCGGTGGAAGGGGCGCTCGACGCCGGGCTCACCTACACACGCGAGGTCGAGACCTACGTTGTGGAGCGCATCCGCGCCGTCGACGAGGCGAGGGATCTCTATCTTGGCGCCGTAACCCGTACTCCCGCGCAAGCCGGTGGCGCCGCGGAACGCGCCGTCGCGGAGCGCCTCGCCGCCTCCCCGCGTGGAACCTGGGCTGTCATTGTGACCGAGTTGTCCGACGGACCGGCCGTCTATGCGCCGAAAATGTCCGACGGCTCAGGGACGGCCCCGTCGAGCTACGACAGCTACGAGGAGATGCCGGACTACGAGACCGTTTACGCGCGTATGGTGGGCCACGAGGTCTACAAGGCGCGCCAGACGGTGGAGGCCGGTCGTGACCTGGCCCGCCAGCAGGCGGCCGCCAGCACGCTGACCTCGCAGGTCGGCACCAGACTCAAAGGCGTCACGCTCGACCGCGTGACCTATGCATCGGCAACGGTGACTGGGGTCGATCAGGCGGCGGGCCTGGTCTCTCTCGCTTTGACCCGGCGCGGCACCAGCGACCGCTGGAACGCCACCGTTCCGGCCACGACGATCGCCAGACTGCTCGACGCCCAGCAGAAGGCCGCCGCCCCGCTGAACGATGGGCTGTTTGCCGCATCAGGCGCCGCACTCCCGGTTGGCACTGCCGACGCTGTGGTCCGCGCTGAGACGCCGCCGGCTCTGCCGGTGCAAACCCCGCCGCCCGCCCGGTTCAGCGATGCGGCCTATGCCGACGCCCGCCGGGATGTCACCGCCATGCGGTGGCTCGCTGGCCGCGTCGAGTCGGCCGTACTTGCCACCGGTGCCCGTGGCCGCGCGGCCCTCGCCGTGAACAACGCCACACCGAAGGATCTGCTCGACCGACAGATCATGGCGACCTACGGCGTCGATGCCGCTGATGCCCGCAGCGCCTCCAACCGCGCGTTCGAGGTCGAGGCGCAGCACATCGATCCTGCCGACCGGGATCGCTGGCTCAGCACTCCGCCTCCGGAGCTTGCCCACTACCCGCTGTTTGCCGAGACGTTGCGCAGCGCGCTTGCCGAGGTTGGCTACACCCTCTCCGACGATCTGACGGTGGTGGACACCGGCACCCTCGAGGCGGTGACGACCGTCCCCGTCGGACGCGTTCCCTACGACGTGCTCGTCGATGACCGCTAGGGCCCTTGCCCTTCTGGCGGTGCTTGCCTGGCTGACCACGGCGGTTTCGGCGGAAACGGCACGCATCGTCTACGTCGGCGTCGAGGGGGATCCCTATTACGAGCCGCGCGCGGTCTATACCGGCCTGTCGCTCGAGGACCGCAAACGGCCCCTCGACGGCGCCCGTCTCGCATTCCGCGGGACGCGCGTCCTCGAACGGGCGCTCGGCGTGCGTTTCGAACTCGAGGAGCGGATG
>CAMLNJ010000486.1 GCA_946481225.1 uncultured Verrucomicrobiota bacterium
CGGCCTCCTCGATCTTTCCCCCCTCCCCTCGCCTCCGCAGGACTCCGCCGACGAACAGTTTCGCCCGGGCAAATGGACCCAACCGCCCCCGCTGCCCGCCGGAGCGATCGAGGCCGAGCGCGCCACCGCGGCGGAAACATTGCGCGACCACACAGCCGAACGCCTCGCGCGGCTCCTCGTCGAGGCCGCCTGGCACGCCAAGGGGCACCCGCCGCGCCCCGCCGCGGGCGAAGCGAAGATCGCCGAGCCCGCGCCGCTTTGGCGCCCCTTCGGCGCGCGTTACCTCGGCGGCTTGCATCCCGAATCGCTTCGCGTCGCCGCCAATCGCCCCGGCGCGCTCGCGATCCTTCCCACCGGAGCGATCGAGCAGCACGGCCCTCACTTGCCCGTCGGCGTCGACTCGATCCTCGGCCAGGGCCTGCTCGCCCGCGCCCTCGGGCTCATTCCGCACGGGGCTCCGGTCTTCGTCGCCCCGCCCATCACGATCGGAAAAAGCAACGAGCACGCCGACTGGCCCGGCACGCTCACGCTATCGGCCCGCACCTTTGCCGCGCTCGTCCGATCCCAGGTCGGGGAGCTCCACCGCCTCGGCTTCCGACGCGTCGCGATCTGGAACACCCACGGCGGAAACAGCGCGGTGCTCGTGCCGCTCATCCGCGAGTTGCAATCCCTCCCCGGCCTCCGCCTCGGAATGTTGCAAAACGGCTTCAAACCCGAGCAAAGCCCGCAGGAGTCCGCTTACGGCTTCCACGGGGGCGTGTGGGAAACGGCTCTCATGCTCGCCCTCGCTCCCTCGCTCGGGCGCCGCGCGAAGGCTATTTGCCACTACCCCGCCCAGCTCGACGACGTCGGCGAGCTGCGTCCCGAGGGCTCGGCGCTCACGCTCTGCTGGACGACGCGCGAGATCGCCCCCCAAGGCGTGATGGGCGACGCCACGCTCGCCACTTCCGAGCGCGGCGAGGCCTGGGCCGCCGCGACCGCCGCCTCCCTGGCCCAACGCATCCTCGCACTCGCCAAGACCTGAGCTGAGTCAGAACGCGATCCCCTCCGCGCAAGATTGAAAAGCGTCACCCGGGCTCGCGCCGCGCCGCTTTTGGCCCACGCTTCCGCCGTTCGTCCCATGCGCCCGTTTCTCGCCCTCTTTTCACTTGGTTTTCTAGCCATGAGCTCCTGCCACAACTCCTCCGCCGACGCCACCGATACCTCGCCCGCTCCCGTCCCTCCCGCCCACGCCGAGACGCTCGTGCTCGGTGGCGGCTGCTTCTGGTGCGTCGAAGCCGCCTATGAGCTGGTGCCGGGCGTCCTCTCCGTCGAAAGCGGCTACGCCGGTGGCAAACGCCCCGACCCCAGCTACGAACAGGTCTGCACCGGCGCCACCGGGCACGCCGAAGTCGTCAAGATCGCCTTCGATCCCGCCGTCGTGACGCGCTCCCGGCTCGTCGACTATTTCTGGGACATCCACGATCCCACCACGCTCAACCGCCAAGGCGCCGACACCGGCACGCAGTATCGCTCCGTCATCTACTACGCCACGCCCGAGGAGAAGTCCGTCGTCGACGCCTCGCTCGCGAAAGCCAACGCGGAATCGTGGGCCGGCAAAATCGTCACCGAAGTCCTGCCGTTGCCTCCCTTCTACCGGGCGGAGGAGTATCACCAGGATTACTACAAGAAGAACCCCTCCGCCGGCTACTGCCGCGCGGTCATCAAGCCGAAAATCGACAAGCTCAAGAAGACGCCGCTGGTCGATCCGACCGTGAAGTGACCGGGCAGCCTCGCCCGGAGCAGAGCCCACACGGACTACGCCTCGTCGGCCTTCCGCCCCACCGGCGGTCCCCGCCCATGCGATCTTCCGCATGCGGCGTTTTTTTGCGTCCAATCGCATAAAAACTGCCCGCATTGTAGGCCCGACCGATGGTCGGGCTGCCGAGCCGCCGGCCTGGCCTCCAGGACGGCGGCCGGATGCTTCCATACGACGGAACGCAAAATAATGTCAGTTGCCCACCACCCAGCGCCGAAGTCTGAGCTCTTTGGATGTAAAGACGCCCGAGTTCTACGCATTAAATCAATTTCCTTCCAATAATCCTGCCATATCGCGCAGCCTGCCTCTGCCGCGCTCATGTCCCTGCCCCACGTCCTCCTCGTCTTCCGGCACCGCTACAACCCGGTCCTCCACCGGGCCGTGGCGCGTCACGCCGGGGAGCGGCGCTGGCATCTCAGCATGCGCATCCACTCGGAGGATCGCCCCCTCGCCGGCCTCTCGGCGCTTCAAGGCCTGATCATCGCCGACACCCTGCCATCCACGATCGTCGACTCGATTCTGCAAAGCGGCATCCCGGTCGTGAATCTCACCTCCGATCCCGAGCACTTCGCAGGCGCGCGTGTCGTCGGTGATAACCACGCCATCGGCCGCCTCGCCGCCGAATATCTCCTCGAGCGCCAACACCGGCACTTCGTCTACTACGGCGCCCCCGATTCCGTCGCCAGCCGCCAACGCCACGCCGCCTTCGCAGCCACCCTCGCCGACCGCGGCCATGCCTGCCTCGAACTCGACTCGTCCCCGCGCCTAGACGACCCCGCGCTCGACTGGTCGGCCGAACTCGGCCGGCTCCACGCCCAGCTCTCCCCGCTGCCCGCGCCCCTCGCGGTGTTCTGTTTCAACGATCTCCAGGCCGGCCGCATCCTCGACGCCGCGCTCCACTTCGGCCGCCTCGTGCCCGAGGAGATCAACATCCTCGGCGTCGACGACGATCCGCTCCTCTGCGAGACCTCGTCCGTGCCGCTCTCCAGCGTCCGCCATCCGCTCGACCAAATCGGCGCCCGCGGAGCCGAATTGCTCGAGGCGATCATGGCCGGCCGCGCCTCCCGCGGCACGCAGGTGACACTGTCGCCCGAGGGCGTGACCACCCGGCGCAGCACCGAGTTTTTCGCGGTCCCGCATCCGGTCCTCCAGGCGATCCTCCTCCACCTCGACCGCCATCATCATCGCCCGCTCGGCCTCCCCGCGGTTGCCGCCGCCGTCGGCGTCTCGCCCCGCACCGTGCAACAACTCCTCCAGACCCACCTGCGTTCGACGCTCACCGAGGAGATCCTCCATCGCCGGCTCGCCCACGCCTGCCGCCTGCTCGCCCACGCCGGCCCCTCCGTTTCGGAGGTAGCCACGAGCATCGGCTTCTCCAGTGCCACCCACTTCCACCACGCCTTCAAACGCCGCGTCGGCCAGACCCCGCGCCGATACCGCGAAAGCCAGCTCCGCGCCCGCGAAACCTCCCCCCATCCGTATTCCGTCTTCCATCCTCCGGCTCCTTGCTCCTCGCCCTGGCCCCCTGCTCCCAGGCTCCGTCGCCGAC
>CAMLNJ010000487.1 GCA_946481225.1 uncultured Verrucomicrobiota bacterium
CCATGGCCATGCTCGTTGTCGCGAGCGCGGTCTATGGGCTCTACTGGGCGAGTAAAAAGGGCCAGCTCCAAGACCTCGAGGAAGGCGCCAAGGTGATTTTCGACGACGAAGAACCGCTCGGAAAACCCACCGACCAGACTCTGAACCAACCGAAGCCGTCGAAGCAGCCCCGCGGCTGATTCCCGTTCCTGTTTCTTCTTCCGGCTCCCGCTCCTCGCTCCCCGCTCCCTGCTTTAAAATGTCCGCCACCCTCACCGCCTCCCTCAGCCCCTCGGCCTCGCCTGACGTCGCGAAGCGCGCGGAGCTGAGCGCGATCGACGCCTCCACCCGGGCGCCGGCCCTCTACTTTCTCGGCTCGTCCGTGCTGTGGCTCATCCTCGGCACCGTTTTCGCGCTGATCGCATCCTTCAAGATGCACACGCCCGAGTTTCTCGGGAACGTGGAATGGCTGACCTTCGGCCGTGTGCGCGTCGCCCACCTCAACGCCGTCGTCTACGGCTGGTCGGTCAACGTCTCCTTCGCCGTCGCCCTTTGGCTCATGGCCCGCCTCGCCCGCGCCGAGGTCCGCCACGCCGGTCTGCTCACGCTCGCCGCCGTGTTTTGGAACATCGGCGTGACCGTCGGCATCGTCGGCATCCTTGCCGGCCACTCCACCTCGATCGAGTGGCTTGAGATCCCGGCCTACGCGACCCCGATCCTCTTTTTCGCCTACGCTCTCGTCGGCGCCTGGGCTCTGGTCACCTTCCGTTTCGGCCGCGCCAAGCACATCTACGTTTCGCAGTGGTATCTCTTGGCCGCCCTCTTCTGGTTCCCTTGGATCTACTCGGTCGCGCAGATCATGCTCGTTTTCGAGCCCACTCGCGGCACGGTCCAGTCGCTCGTCAACTGGTGGTTCGCCCATAATGTCCTCGGACTCTGGTTCACCCCGATCGGCCTCGCCGCGATCTACTACTTCCTTCCCAAGGTCCTCGGTAAGCCCATCCACAGCTACTACCTCTCGGTTCTTGGCTTCTGGTCTCTCGCCATTTTCTACAACTGGGCGGGCGTGCATCACCTGATCGGCGGCCCCGTTCCCGTCTGGGTGCAGACCGCCGGCATCGCGGCCTCCTTCATGATGGTGGTTCCCGTTCTTGTCACCGCGATCAACCATCACCTCACGATGCTCGGCAGCTTCCAAGCGCTGAAATTCAGCCCCACGCTACGCTTCATCGTTTTTGGCGCCGTGAACTACACGCTGACCTCGCTTGTCGGCTCCCTCATGTCGATGCGTTCCTTCGCCGAGGTCGCGCACTTCACCCAGCACACCGTCGCCCACGCCCATCACGGCCTCTACTCGTTCTTCACGATGGTGATGTTCGGCTCAGTCTATTATATTCTCCCGCGCATCACGCTGAAGGAGTGGCCATCCGCCAAGCTCATCAGCCTGCACTTCTGGACCACGGCCCTCGGCAGCTTGGCGATGGTCGCCGCCCTCACGATCGGCGGTCTCGAACAGGGCGTGAACATGAACCTTCTTCACACCGGCGCCGACGGCGCCGCCGCTCCTATGCCCTTCCTGCAGGTCATGGCCGAGACCCTCAAGTATCTCGAGTGGCGCAGTTACTCCGGCGTGCTGATCACCATCGGTCACGTCGCCTTTGCCATTAACTTCACCTGGATGCTTCTCCAGCGCCGCCCCGTCGGCGCCACCCAGCCCACGCTGTTCCGCAACGCTCCCGACCTGGAGGTCGCCCGATGAATCGCGCCCCCCTTATCTTTCTCGGCATCTTTTTTGCCGTCGCCTTCAGTTGGACGGGTATCGTCCTCACCAACCATCTCGGCTACGCCAAGCTTCAGCCCGTGTTCAACGAGGACGAGGGCAAGGCCTTCCCGCAGCAGATCCCTGGTAACGCCCAGCGCGGCGCCGAGGTCTATCGCGATCTCGGTTGCGTCTATTGCCATACTCAACAGGTGCGCCAGCCTGGCTACGGCACGGACATCGAGCGCAATTGGGGCGAGCGCGGCAGCGTCGCGCGTGATTACATCCACGAGAAGCGCGTCTACCTCGGCACCATGCGGACCGGTCCCGACCTTCGCAATGTCGGCGCCCGCCTCGCCGGCAATGAAGGCCGCAACTGGCACATCCAGCACTTCTACAACCCGGCGGAGATATCCAAATTCACCGCCCCCGATGGAGCTGTCTACGGATCGATCATGCCGCCCTTCCGGTTTCTCTTCGAGACGCGCCCGATCCTTGGCGAGCCTTCCTCCCGCGCGGTGCATCACCTCCTTCCCGCCAAGGACCAGCCTCCCGCCGGCCACGAGATCGTTCTCACCCAGCGTGGCGAGGACCTGATAGCCTACCTCCTGGCGCTCAAGGACCCCGCCCTTTATCCGGAGGAGGCCAAGCGAGTTTACGTGCCCAAGGCCGAACCTGCGAAGGAGTCGCACGGCGCGAATACCGAGCATCAGCCGGAGGCCGCCAAATGAGCAGCAACCACCATTCCAAAGATCCCGGTGCGCAACCCGCCCCGCATCGTCCCTCTCCTGCGCACGAGCGCGCGGAGCAAGGCGGCGCCAACGACGAGAGCATCCAGCAGGTTCATGCCATTCTCCTGCGCGAGAAGGCCGAGCCCCACGAAGGCTTCTCGCCGATGCCCCTCTTCCTCCTCGGTATCATCTCGGCGCTGATTCTCCTCTGCGCGATCTACGTCGTCCACTACCGCGGCGACTTCGATCCGCTCGTTTATGACGAGCGTTACGACGCCGAAGCCGCGAAGGCCGCGGCCGCCGCGCCGAAGGAACTTACCCCCGAGCAGATCCTCGCGAAGGGCAAGCAGGCCTACCAAACCTGCGTTACCTGCCACCAGGCCAATGGTTTGGGCGTCCCGGGTGCGTTCCCTCCGCTCGCCGGTTCCGAGTGGGTGGTCGGCAAGGAAGACCGACTTGTTCGCGTCGTCCTCCATGGCCTCGGCGGCCCGATCCAGGTCAAGGGAAGCACCTTCAACGGGGCCATGCCCGCCTTCGGCAAGGTTCCTGGCGGCGGTTACAACTGGAACACCGAAAAGATCGCCCAGGTGTTGAGCTATATTCGTCACGAATGGGGCAACAACGCCGGCTTTATCACCAAGGAAAAAGTCGACGAGATCTTCAAGGCCGAGGCCGCTCGTTCGAAGGTTTGGACGCAGGACGAGCTCAAGAAGTTCGAATAACGCCCCGCAGGTCTGCCCCCGCTCTCTCTTTCTCGGCCCCGGTCATCCGACCGGGGCTTTTTTGTTGGCGTGCCGAACATGACAACCGATCCGTCTTGATCCTAGAAATCGCAGTTCAAACCGACCACGGATTACACAGATTGGCACGGATCAAT
>CAMLNJ010000488.1 GCA_946481225.1 uncultured Verrucomicrobiota bacterium
CCTCGCCCTCGTCCGCATCACCTACTCGCTCGGCTCGCTCGACTATTTCCTCGAGAACTCCTCCGCCGCCTCCCTCCTCCCCTACATCGCGCCCGTCCTCGTCGCCCCGCTCATCGTCGCCCTCCTCATCGACGCCGGCTCCGCGATCTTCATGGCGCTCTTCCTCTCGATCTTCACCTCGGTGATCTGGGGCGGCCGGCTTGATCTCCTCGTCCTCGAATTCCTCGCCACCCTCGTCGCCATCCAAGGCGTCATCCAGACCCGCCGCCGCAACCGCATCCTGCGCGCCTCGCTCCACGCCGGCGTCACCCTTGCCGCCGGCGTCGTCCTCCTCGGTTTCGCCGAGCGCCTCCCGCCCCTCGCCGTTCTCAAGCAGATGTTCGCCGGCCTCGTCGCCGCCCTCCTCTGCGGCGTCTTCGTCGTCGGGCTCCTCCCCTTCCTCGAAAACCTCTTCAAGCGCACGACCGACATCACGCTTCTCGAGCTCACCGACTACAACCACCCGCTCCTCCGCCTCATGCAGATGGAGGCTCCGGGCACCTACCACCACTCGCTCGTCGTCGCGCAACTCTCCGAAAACGCCGCCGCGGCCATCGGCGCCAATCCCCTCCTCGCCCGCGTCTGCGCCCTCTTCCACGACATCGGCAAGACGACCAAGCCCCACTATTTCACCGAAAATCAGATGAGCGGCGAAAACCCGCACGACGACGCCAACCCCTCGCTCTCCGCGCTCGTCATCAAGGCGCACGTGAAGGACGGCGTCGACCTTGCCCTCCGCCACAAGCTGCCCCGCCCGGTCATCGACGTGATCCAGCAGCACCACGGCACCACCCTCATCCGTTATTTCTACCAACGCGCGCTGCAGGCCTTGCGCCGCAAGCCCGACTCGAATTCGCCGCTCCCGCCCTTGCTCGGCATGTCCTCGGCGCCCGTGCCGGACGCCGGCCGCGGCTCGGCGCCGATCGTGCCCGAGCAAACCTACCGCTACGACGGCCCGCGCCCGCGCTTCAAGGAGAGCGCCATCATCCACCTTGCCGACGGCATCGAGGCCGCCGCGCGTTGCCTGCCCAAGGTGACTCCGCAGCACCTCGACGAGATCATCGACCAGATCGTCCGCGACCGCCTTAACGACGGCCAGCTTGACGAGAGCCCGCTCACCTTCGCCGAGCTCACGAAGATCAAGGACAGCTTTCAACACACCCTCGTGACGATGCTCCACGGCCGCGTCGCCTACCCCGCAGCCAAGTAGGGGGAGCTTCCAGCTCCCCATTCCGTCTCCTCAGCTCCCCCTCAACCACCGTGTGGGAATACTTCAATCCCCTGACCGAAATCGAAATCCGCAACGGCGGAAACCTCCCCCACTGGGAGCAAGGTTCGGTCTGGTATTTCGTCACCTTTCGTTTGGCCGACGCGATTCCCGTCGAGGTCGTCGAGAACATGCAACGGCAACGCGAAACATGGAAGCGGGTCCATGATCCGCGAAACCTTCCCCCGGCGGCGCTCATCGAGTATCACCAGCTCTTCTCCGAACGCTACGAGCAGCTCCTCCATGCGGATGTCGGCTCATGCGTGCTGCGTGATCCGGCCAACGCCGACATCGTCCGCGACGCCCTGCGTTTCTTCGTCGGCCAACGCTACGCCTTGGACGAGCATGTGATCATGCCCAATCACGTCCACGTGTTGGTGAAGCCCTTGGCGGGTCATCGCCTGGTCGACATTCTGCATTCGTGGAAATCGTTTACGGCAAACCGGCTCAACCGCCGTCTGGGCCGCGCCGGGCAGCTATGGCAGCACGAATCGTATGACCACATCGTGAGAAACGAGGCGGCGATGCAGGCGATCCGCCGCTACATCCGCGAGAACCCCAAAGTAGCCAACGTAGCGGGAGCTTCCAGCTCCCGTCCCGTCCAGAACCGGGAGCAAGATGCTCCCGCTACCAAGCCAAACACATGATCTCCCCGCGCGAGTTAAACATCACCAACCGCCACCCGCGCCTCCGCCTCGACCGCCGCGCGATCACCCGCGCGATCGCCCACCTCGACGCGCACTTTCGCTTCACCGCCGCCGACCTCCCGACCCTGGCCCCCGCCGCCCGCCGCCGCGCGAAAAACGCCGCCGCCTGCGTCGCCCCCGCCGGCGAGCTTTCGATCACCTTTCTCACCGATCCCGCCCTCGCGAAACTTCACGCCGATTACCTCGACGACCCGACCACGACCGACGTGATCACCTTCGAAGGCGACGAAACCATCGGCCATGCCGGCGACGTCTGCGTCTCCGTCGACACCGCCCAGACCTTCGCGACCAAACACGACCTGCCCTTCGCCGAGGAGCTCCTCCGCTACGTCATCCACGGCTGGCTCCACCTCGCCGGCTACGACGATCTGCAGCCGAAGAAAAAACGCCGCATGCGCGCCGCCGAGGAACGGGCCCTGAAACTGCTCCGCGCCGCCGGCCTGCTCCCGGCGTTTTCCCTCAAATCTCCCCGCTGATTCTTTGCCGCGCCTCCTGCGCCTTTTCGCGGCCATTCTCCGTGTCGTCTCCGCCTCACCAGACCGAAGCCCACCTCCTCGCCTTGGCCCCGCACACGGGCGACCACCTCGTGCTCACCTGCTTCTCCGCCGACGACGGTCTCTTCACCGCGCTTCTCCGCCCCGCCCGCGCCGCCAAGCCGGACACCGCTCCGGCTCCCGACCTTTTCGACCGCATCGCACTCGACCTTCGCCACGCCAAAGGCGCCCCTGCCGGCGGTCCCTGGTTCGTCCGCGAACACCGCATCGTGCTCCGTCACGCCGGCATCGGACGCGACTACGCCACGCTCGCCGCCGCCTCCCGCCTCGCCCGCGTCGTGATCAAAAACCCGGTGCCCGAAGACAGCCGCACCGCCATCGACGCGCTTCTCACGCAGGCCTTCGCCGCCTTCGCTCGTCCCGCCGCACGCGCCGATCTCGTGTTCTTCAAGAGCCTCTACTGCCTCGCCCGGGACGAAGGCCTGCCGCTCAAGCAACACTGGCTCCCCTCGCTCCCGCCCGGCGACCGCACGCTTGTGGCCGCCGCGCTTTCCCTGCCTTCCGACTCTGCCGACGCCCCGCCGCCGCAAGACCTTGCGCGCCTCACCAAACGGCTCGAAGCTTATCTCATCACCGAAGCCGATCTAGAAATCGGTTAACCGCTAAATGACGCTAAATTCCGCTAAAGAAATCCCCGCCAGACGGCGCTCTGTTTAGCGATCCTTAGCGCGCTTTAGCGGTTTCTTCCCTCCGAACATGAATTTCCGCTCCCAGCTCCTCGAAATCCTCGGCGCCCCGAACTACCGCCCCGTCAACGACGCCGCCCTCTT
>CAMLNJ010000489.1 GCA_946481225.1 uncultured Verrucomicrobiota bacterium
TCGACGAGGACCTGCCGGAGGTTCCCTGCGGACTCGGCGTCCGCCGCAATCTGCTTCTGGGGGTGAAGGAGGCGTTCAACAACGCCCTCCGCCATTCCGGCGCGAGCGAGGTCGAGTTGATTGTCGAGCGGCGGCGCGGCCTGTTGCGCATCGTGGTCCGGGACAACGGCGCGGGCTTCGAGCCCGGCGCGGTTCCGCCGGGCGAGGGGTTGCGCAATCTCGAGCTCCGGGCGCGCGAGGCGGGAGGGGAGTTCGTGTTGCGAAGCGGTGCGGGCGCGGGGACCTCGGTGGAGTTTCTGATCCCGCTCGCGAAGCCCGCGCACTGGGGCGGGTAATTCGGCCGAGCCGGGCGAGGGGCGCGTGCGCGTCGGCGAATGGCGCGCATCCCATGTCTGGGGATATTGGCAAAGCCGGCGCCGCCTGATAGCTTGCGGCCTTCGGTCGCGTCACGCGCGACTCTCGCCGCCATGTCCCGCTCCTCGCTCCCGCCTGCTTCCTCCTCTCGCCCGTCCGCCGCCGCCGCGTCGGGCGCCTGCCGCGTGGCCGTGGTCGAGGACGTGGAGGGCATCCGCGCCGAGTTGATCCAGTTGATCGAGTCGTTCGAGGGCTTCGTCTGCGTGCAAACCTGCGCCAGCGCCGAGGAGGCGCTCAAGGTGCTGCCCGCGCTGGCCCCCGATGTCGTGCTCATGGACATCTACCTGCCCCGCATGTCCGGCATCGAGTGCACCTTGCGGCTCAAGGACAGTCTTCCGTCGTGCCAGATCGTCATGCTCACGTCCTCCGACGAGGAGGAACTGGTCTTCCGCGCGCTCGAAGCCGGTGCCGACGGATATCTGCTGAAAGACGGGGCGCCCGAGGATCTTCGCAACGGCCTGCTCGATGTGCGGCGCGGCGGCGTGCCGATGACCAGCGGCATCGCCCGTCGGGTGGTGCAGTTTTTCCGGCAACGCACGAAGGGCTCGGACGCGCTCCGGAGCCTCAGCCAACGCGAGGCCGAGGTGCTCGCGTTGATCGCGCGCGGCCTGAGCACGAAGGAGGTCGGCGACCGGCTTTCGCTCACCGTCGAGACGATCAAGACCTACGTGAAAAACATCTACGAAAAGATGCACGTCCACTCCCGGGCGGAGGCCGTCGCGAAATATTTCGAGAGTTCCGGCGCCGAGAAACCCGGCCCGCCACGTAGGAAGTGAGGCGAGGCGGGAAGGCGCATCCCTTGTTTGGGGATATTGGGGGACGGGCGGGAACCTGCTAGAATGCGCGGGTCGGCGGCCGGAACGAGCCCCGGCGTTTTCCCACCCCATGAGCTCCTCCTTTCCGTCGTCGCGTCGCGTCCTCCGCCTCGCGGCCGCCCTCTCCACCGCGGTTTTTACCTGCTCCGTCTTTGCCGCTTCCGCGACGATTTCCGTCCAGACCGACAAACCCGGTCATTCGGTTCCGCCGCTCCTTTGGGGAATCTTCTTCGAGGATATCAATCTGTCGGCCGACGGCGGGCTTTATCCCGAGCTCGTCCGCAACCGCTCCTTCGAGGGCAGCGACGGGTTGCGCTTCTGGAACGTCGCCTCGGCCGCCGAGGCCGCGGCCGAAGTCGCCGCCGGGACGGGTGCCGCGCCGGCTCCGTCCCTCGACGAGACCCGCCCGCTGAACGCATTTAACCGCCGCAGCCTGCAGGTGCGCCCGGGCGCCGCAGGCTGCGTGCTGGAAAACCCCGGCTACTGGGGCATGAACTTTGTCGCCGGCGAAGCCTACGCCTTCCGCGTCGCCGCCCGCGGCACCGACGATTTCAAGGGCGCGCTTCGCGTCGAACTCTGCGACGCCTCCGGCGCCGTGATCTCCTCCGGCGAACTCTCCGGCTTCGGCAAGGACTGGAAACAGCACAGCCTCACCCTCACGCCCACCGAGTCCGACCCCCGCGGAAAACTGAGGCTCGTCGTGCCCGGCGCCGCGTCCGGCGATGTGGCCGGCGGCGGCTCGCTGTTTCTCGACATGATCTCGCTCATGCCGGTGAAAACCTGGAAAAACCATGGCCTTCGCGAGGATCTCGCCGAGGCGATTAACGCGTTGAAACCCGCCTTCTTCCGCTTTCCCGGCGGTTGCTGGGTCGAGGGCGAGGACATCGCCGGCGCCTACCAATGGAAGGACACCATCGGCGATGTCGCCTCCCGCACGCAGTTGGAAAACCTCTGGGATTACAACGCCACCCAGGGCCTTGGCTACCACGAGTATCTCCAGCTGTCCGAGGACCTCGGCGCCGAACCCGTCTTCTGCATCAACACCGGCATGGCGCATCGCGAGTCCGTGCCGCTCGACCGCATGGGCGCGTGGGTGCAGGACGCGCTCGACGCCATCGAATACGCCAACGGCCCGGCGGACTCCGTGTGGGGTTCGCTCCGCGCCAAGAACGGCCACCCGGCGCCTTTCAATCTCCGCATCGTCGAGATCGGCAACGAAAACGGCGGCGCCGACTACGCCGCGCGCTGGCCGCTCTTTGTGAAGGCGATCAAGGCGAAGCATCCCGAGATCACCCTGATCGCGAACCAGTGGTTCAATTCCCACCCGAAGGACCCCATGCCGGAGATCGTCGATGAACACTATTACGACACCCCCGAAGGTTTCATGCGCCGAGCGACGCAATACGACGGCTACGACCGCAAGGGCCCCAAGGTATTCGTCGGCGAATACGCCGCCACCAAGCGCGCCGGCCTCGGCAACCTCCGCGCCGCGATCGGCGAGGCCGCCTTCATGACCGGCTTGGAGCGCAACTGCGACGTCGTGACGATGGCCGCCTACGCTCCGCTGTTCACCAACGTCCACCATCGCGCCTGGAATCCCGACCTCATCAATTTCGACAGCGCAGGCTGGTATGGCATCCCGAGCTACTACGTGCAGCAGCTCTTCAGCCACCACGCCGGCGACTTCACGCTGTCGGTCGAGGTTCACAGCGACGAGCTGCCTCAGGCAAACCCGCGCGGCCGGATCGGCCTCGGCACTTGGAACACGCAGGCCGAGTTCAAGGACCTCAAGGTCACCGCCCCCGACGGCAAGGTTCTCTTCGAGGCAAACTTCGCCGCCAAGGGCACCGAGGGCTGGACCTTCCTCGGCGGCGGCGAGTGGAGCGTGCAGGACGGCGTCCTGCGTCAGACCACCGAAAAGCAGAAGCTCCGCGCGCTCGTCGGCGACCCGTCCTGGAAGGACTACACCCTCGAGTTGAAGGCTCGGAAGATCGCCGGCCGAGAAGGCTTCCTGGTGCTTTTCCACAACGAAAACGACGAGGACCGCACCGCGTGGAACCTCGGCGGCTGGGGCAACAAATATCACGCCCTGGTCCTCGCCGATT
>CAMLNJ010000490.1 GCA_946481225.1 uncultured Verrucomicrobiota bacterium
TTCATCAATCCGGCGACCTTCGACATCGTGCGGTCCACCGAGATCCTGTTGATGGTCTATCTCGGCGGGGTCGCCTCGCTCGCCGGCTCGATCCTCGGCGCGGCCGTCTTCACCGCGCTCTCGTTGCTGCTCATGCCGCTCGGCCCCTGGCGCCTCGCCGTGCTGCCTCTGATCCTTGTGTTGCTCATGCTTTTCCGTCCGCGCGGCATCATGGGCATGCGTGAACCGTCCTGGCTGAAACCCCTGCGCGAGCGTTTGCCGCGCCATCGTCCGGAGGAGACCGGGCCCGCCACGCCCGCGCCATGATCCCGCCCGACAACGAGACCACCTCCGAGCCGTTGCTCCGCCTCGAAGGCGTCACCAAGCGCTTCGGCGGTCTTTGCGCCGTCTCCGCGTGCGACCTCGCAGTCCAGGCCGGCCACGCGCACGGCATCATCGGCCCCAACGGCGCGGGCAAGACCACGCTCTTCAATCTCATCACGGGCATCTATCGCCCCGACGCCGGCGATATCCGCCTGCGCGGGCAAAGCCTCGTCGGCTTGCGTCCGAACCAGATCGCGCGCCGCGGCGTCGGGCGCACCTTTCAAAACATCCGCCTCTGCAAGGAGCTCAGCGTGCTCGACAATGTGCGCGTCGCCTACGACACGCGCCTCTCCACCTCGCCGTTCGCCGCGCTGCTCGCATTGCCCGGACTTCGTCGCGACGAGCAACGCTCCGCCACCGAGAGCTTCGCGCTTCTCGAATCGTTCGGCCTCGCCTCGTTGGCCGACAAACCCGCCCGTGCCTTGCCCTACGGGCTGCAACGCCGCCTCGAGATCGCTCGCGCCATCGCGCTCAAGCCCGCGGTGCTCCTCCTCGACGAGCCCGCCGCCGGGTTGAACCACGCGGAGATGGACGAGTTGCTTCGCTTCCTTCGCTGGGTGCGCGACCACTTCTCGGTCACGATCGTGCTCATCGAGCATCACATGAAGTTGGTGATGGGGCTGTGTGACCGCATCAGCGTGTTCGATTTTGGGGCGAAGATCGCCGAAGGCACCCCCGCCGAGATTCGCGCCAACCGCCGCGTGATCGACGCCTACCTTGGCGAAGAAACGGGCGAGAAGTGGCGCGAGCATCCTGCTCGCGGGATCGAGACGCTGAATCGCGAGCAAGATGCTCGCGCTGTTCCGGACGCCGCGCCCGCCCTCGCGGTGCGCGACCTCACCGTCAACTATGGCGACATCACCGCGGTGAAGGGCGTTTCCTTCGAGGTGAAGCGCGGCGAGATTTTCACCCTCATCGGCGCGAATGGCGCGGGCAAAACCTCGACGCTGCGCGCGCTCTCGGGACTGCGTCCTTATGGCGGAGTCGTTCAGCTTCACGGCCGCGATCTGCGCGGGCTTGATGCAGCCGAAATCGTGTCCGCCGGCCTCGCGCAGGTGCCGGAGGGGCGTGGCATCTTTGGACCGCTTACGGTTTGGGAAAACATGCGTCTGGCCTGCTGGCCGCGCCGTGATCGCGCGGCGGCCGCGAAGGACATCGAGCGCATGTTCGGGATCTTCCCGCGCTTGCTCGAGCGCCGCGACCAGCTCGCCGGCACGCTGTCCGGAGGCGAGCAGCAGATGCTGGCGGTGGCGCGCGCCCTTCTGAGCGGGGCGCAGACCCTTGTGCTCGACGAGCCTTCGATGGGCCTCGCGCCGAAGCTGGTGAAGGAGATCTACGGCGTGTTGCGCGACATCAACCAGACCGGAGTCACGATCCTCCTCGTCGAGCAAAACGCCAACCTCGCGCTCCGCCTCGCGCACCGCGCGGCCGTGCTCGAGACGGGACGGATCGTGCTTACGGGCACGGGCGCCGAGTTGCTCGATCACCCGCGCGTCCGCGAGGCCTACCTCGGCGCCTGAATCGCTCGGTGTAGCAACGCCCGTCTCCGGGCGTGTGTTTGGGGAACGGGCGCCGCTCAAGGGGCGCGCCCGGGGACGGGCGCGGCTATACGGACGATCCGCAGTTCCGGCGGCCACAGCATCGGCAGCACCGAGCCTGCGACGATGAGCAAGCCGCCGCCGAGGTCGGTCCAGCCGAGCGTTTCGCCGAAGAAGAGCACGCCGCCCGCGGCGATGCCGAGTGGCGCCAGCGTCTGGATCAGCGCGCCCTCGGCGACGGCGAGATGGCGATATGCGCGCGTCATCGCGAGCTGTCCCGCGCCGGCGCAGACACCGCCGACCACAAGTCCCGCGCAAGTCAGCGGCTCCGGCCAGGAATCGGTTCTCATCAGGAACGGCGCGCTCAGCAGGAGCCCATATACGCATTGCGAGGCGAAGATGGTGGCGGTCGACACGCCTTCCTGGTGGAGCTGGCGGATCGCGACCACGATCCAGGCCGAGGAGAGCGCGCAGACGAGCGCGATCCCATCATAGGGGCCGACACGCAGGAGCCCTTGAAAGGCGCCGGTGAGCAAGGCGAGGCCGAGGAGCGCCGCGGCGGCGCCCAAGGCGAGCGGACGGCGAAACGGTTCGGCCAGCATCCACACCGCGAGCAGGGAGGAGAACACGACATAGGTGTTGCTCAGGAAAGTGGCGCGCCCGGCGCCCAGGTGCACGACGGTGAGATAGAACCCATAGGTTCCGAGGCTGCCGACGAGGCCGCGCAGGATGAGCCTCGGCTTGGTGAAAAGCGCCTCCGCGTCGAGCTCGCGCCGATGCAGCGCGAGGCACAGGACGAGGCCCGAGGCGAAGCGCAGGGCGGCGATCGTCCATACATCGGTGCCCCCGCGGCCAAAGGCACGGATGATGAGCACATTCGCGACGAAGAACACTGCGGCGAGCAGCATGAGGCGGCGGCCGGAGCGGGTGGGGGAGGCGGTGTGGGACATGGCGGTGGTGGCGGCGCCCGTCCGGTGCGGAGACGAAAAAACCGCACCGGGATCGGGTGCGGTTGGATCGGATTCGTCTGATTCGTCAGTTCAGCACGCCGTATCGGCCAACGCACACCCGGGCTCGCGCCAAATGGCGCGGGCGAGGCGGACGAAGACGGCTTTGACGTGGTGCAACATGCGAGGACGCGTAAACTGCGCGGAGGCGACGCCGCGGCGCAAGGGTGAAGTCGGACCGCCGAGTGTGGTCAGGCGTGTCCACCCACCCGAACACGCCCGCCACGGGCGTGGCTACAATTCTAGTTGGACGGATCGAGCACGACCTTGATGCAGCCATCCTTCTTGTCGCGGAACATCTCGTAGGCGTCGGGCGCCTCGCTGAGGGGCACGCGGTGCGTGATGACGAAGGACGGGTCGATCTTGTTGTCCTCGATGAGGCCGAGGAGCGAGGGGTAGCGCCAGGAGGGCATTCCGCGCGTGC
>CAMLNJ010000491.1 GCA_946481225.1 uncultured Verrucomicrobiota bacterium
CGACAGCCTGGCGGGAGACCAGGCGTTTTTCGTCGGCTACAACAACCATGCGGGACGGGCGCAGTTCATCCGTCCGATCACGAGCGACGGCACCCGTTGGGGAGCCCACCTGGGCGACACCCCGGTGGGCACGGGGACCGCGCCCGGCATGCTGCATGACTACGTGCTCGTCTACGAGAGCGGCGCGCGGCGCATCTCGGCCTACATGGACGGCGCCCTCGTGGGCGAGATGGGAGCGGGGGATTTCTCCGGCCTGGGCTCGCTGACGGGCGGCCTCGCGGTCGGCGGCGTGCAGAACTCGGCTTTCGCCGAGGACAGGGCGGCCGCGGTGAACATCGCGTCGTTCCTGATGTATCGCGGCGCGCTTGCGCCCGCGCAATTGGCTCAGATCCACGCGTGCGGCCCCGATATCACGAAAACCGAATTGCAGGGGGCGGGAGTCACCGTGGCGGCGGATTCGCCCGCCGCGCCCACGGTCGTCGTCACGCCCGACGCCGCGTCCGACGCCGCGCGCCCGACGGGGACTCCGCTCCGTCGTCATCGCCGTTGATCGCAAGCGCCGCGCGGGTCCTATGGGGAGGGCGGGAAACCGCGCTGGGCCTGCGTTGCGAAAGGCGACATGGGCCTCCGGCCCACCTCCGCCTTTCGCGCCTCCGCCGGACCGAGTTATTTACAAGACGCGGCCTAACAGGGTAACTCGAAGCATCCGTTGATGCTCCCGCCGGTCGCGCCGAAGATGCGGTCTTGCCCCTGTATATTACCCCGATGAAGAACCTAACGAAGAACACCTGCTTTGCCCCGGCGCTTTTTTTCGCCGCCTTGGCCGGCTTGGGCGCGGCGGCGCGGGCCGCGACTTTGGAGACCTATTTCGATTTCACTCGCTACGGCTCGGTCGCCCCGGGCGCGAGCATCGTGAGCAACGTCCATGGTAACACGCCCGCCGTGCTCAAGCCGATCGGGACCACCTTGAACCAGTGGGGGGTGACGGTGGGTATGGAGCAGAGCGCGGCAAACACGGGCGTGTTCATCCCGGGCGCGGCGCTGGCCGGCTACACCGGCGATTTCACCCTTCAAATCTGGTTCATCACCTCGGTGGATATGGCGCCGGACTCGATGGTCTGCGGCGGCACGACCTCGGAGCGGATCGACGACAGCTTGATCGGCGATCAAGCCTTCTTCGTCGGTTACAACAACGACAAGGGCCGTGCGACCTTTCTCCGGCCCGTGATCGGCAACGGCATGCGTTGGGGGGCGTGGATGGATCCGGTCGTCGGGACCGGCATGTCGCTCCTCTCCACGCAGGACTATGTGCTCACTTACAACAAGGAGAAGCGGGTGATAACGGCCTACCTGAACGGCGTGCATGTGGGCGTGATGGACGCCTCCGGCTTCGAGGGTCTCGCGACATTGGCCAAAGGCTTCGCGATAGGCGGTGTTCAGAATTCGGCGTTTCCCGTCGACTGCGCCGCGCCGGTGAACATCCGCTCGTTCATGGTCTACTCCGGGGTGCTGAGCCCCGAGCAGGTCGCCAGGATCCATGGCGGTGGACCGTCCGTCGCCTTGGACGCGTTGCGGGCGGCCGAGGTTGTCGTGAAGTAAGTCGCGCTCCGCCTCGCGCCTCGGGCTCGCGAAGTCGGGCCGACGAAAGCGCGGGGCGCGGGCGAGGCCGCCGCGGCCCGGTTACCCGCGGGTCTTTTCCAAGCCTTCGAGTTCCGCGTCGATGCGCCGGTGCAAGGGGCCTTGGGAAAAAGTGTCCGCCCATGCGCGGGCTTGGCCGGGCGCCCGCAAGGTCCACTGGTGGAGAACCGACAACACGGCCTCGTCCTGGCGAGGCCCGGGCGGGATGTCGCGGGTCACGACGCGGGCGGCGGCGGCGGGATCGCTTTGCGCGAGCAGATAGCCGAGACGGGCGAGCTGTTCGTCGCGCCAATCGCCGCTTTCCTGGCGAAGGGTCCACTCGTGGGCCGCGGTGAAGTCCTGCGCGGCCCAGCGGAGCAGGAGACTCGCGAGCAGGCCCGGATCGGCGGCGCAGAGATCGTGCGCAAGGGCCATCTCCATCGCGGCGAGCGGGTCGCGGTCGGCGAGGGCGAGGCAGCGTCGCGCCGGCGGGATGTCGTCGGCCGCGCGCGCCGCCGCGCGGGCCTCCTGGCTGGCTGGATGAGGGATGGATGCGGGCGCCGCCCCGCCGGGGCGGGCCGGGGCGGTGGCGACGGGAGCGGCGAGCGGGTCGGGTGTCAGCGCCTGGCGCGCGGCGAGGCCGAGCGCGCAGGCCAGGGCGGCGCCGATGGAAAATCGGGAGGTGGCGTTCATCGCCGGGGACGGGGCGCAAGAAGAAGCGCCGCGCTCCAGGGGAGGGAGCGCGGCGTGGTTCGTGCGCGGGGGGGCGAGGCTTACGGCGCGAGGGAGAACGACCACTGCTGGTTGTCCCCGCCGTTGCTCGGCCACTGGATGATGGTGGCGCCGTCGGCGGTGCTGCCGCCGTTGACGTCGGCCAGCTTGCCGCTGTGGACCGCCGTGAGTTTGAAGAAGCCGTCGCCGGTCGGCGTCGCGGTCCACTTTTGGCAGTTGTTGTCGTTCCACGGCCAGATCTGGATACGGGCGCCGTCGGTGGTCCTGGCCTCGAAAACCTCCATGAGGGTGCCGGAGAGGGCGTTGGCGACCTGGTATTGGCCGTTGGCCAGGTGGGTGATCGTCCATTTCTGGGTGTTGCCGCCGTTCCATCCCCACTGGACGAGCGAGGTGCCGTTGGCGATGGCGGAGTTCTGGAGATCGAGCACCTTGCGGCTCTTGCGGCTCGACACGCGGTAGGTGCCGTTCGGAAGGGTGCGCCCGGTGTCGGCGAGCAGGGCGAGCTCGGAGAGCTGGGTGCTCGTGGCGCCGTTGTTCGTGGTGACGTTCAGCCGGTAGTGGCGATAGGCGGTGCTGTTCGCGATCGAATACGTGAGCGCGTGGAAACGATACGGGAAGCTCTGGCCGGCGCGGGTGTCGAGCGTGGTCCAGCTGACGCCGTCGTTGGAGCCTTGGAATTGCCAGTCCTTCGGATCGCGCTCGGGGACGTCGTTGGCGCTGACGATGGTGTAGCGCTTGATGGTCTGGGCGTTGTCGGCGCCAAAATCATACCGGAGCCAGCCCGGGAAGCTTCCGAGCCACTTGGAGCCGGGATTCGAGTCGAAGGCCCTGATCGCGCCCTCGCCGCCGGTGTTGTTGTTGACGTTGTCCGTGGCCGTGCCGCCGAAGGCGACGTTGACCATCGCGCTGGTCGGGGTGGCGAAGTCTTCCGCGGAGTTCGCTCCTTCGCCGACGGAGTTCGCCGCGCTGACGACGTAGT
>CAMLNJ010000492.1 GCA_946481225.1 uncultured Verrucomicrobiota bacterium
CGGGCGATTGTCGCAGCCGCGGTCGGTAGAATCCCGCTCCCCCGACACCACGACCCCCCCCCCGCCCCCACGACCGCGAAAGCCCGGACGAGATCGAACGCGATACCCTGCGTTTTACCCCTGCCCCACCCCGTGCCAAACACCCCGTCGAGCCCAAGATCGACACCGCCGCCCTCGTCGAGCGCCCGCTTGGGTTCCTCATGCCCGCCCTTCGCCGATCCCCCCGGCCCCGGACCGGCGACCGACGCCTCGACTTCGGTCTCCATCCGCGACATCGCGCGTCGGCTGCGCGTGAGCCACAGCACCGTCTCGCGGTCCCTGCGCGACGACCCGCGCATCTCCGCCGCCATGCGCGCGAAAGTCCGCGAAATCTCCCGCGAACTCGGTTACCAGCCCGACCCCATGCTGGCCGCGCTGGCGCACTACCGCGGCCACCGCGGCGAACGTCCCGTCCAGTCCGAGGTCGCGTGGATAAACAGCTGGTCCGTCCCGAGGCGGCTCCGCGCCTTTCGTGAATTCGATCTCTACTGGCGAGGGGCGGCGGACGAAGCCTCGCGCGAGGGATTTCGCCTCACCGAGTTCGCGTTCGATCAGGGCATGTCGGCCGCCCGACTCGCCACGATATTCAAGGCGCGCAACATCCGCGGGCTCCTCATCCCTCCCTGCGGCAACGCCAAAATCGACTGGACGGGTTTTCCCTGGGACGCGTTTTCCGTGGTGCGTTTCGGCCACTCCGTGGTCATCCCGCGCGCCCACCTCGTCACCAGCAATCAACTACATAACGGGGTTCTCGCGTATCGGCGCGTTCGCGAAAAAGGCTACCGGCGCATCGGCCTGGTGATCTCGGGACAGGCCATGACCCGCTTCGCCGCCGGCTATCTCTTCGCGCAGATGAAAACGGCGTCCGATCCCGCCCTGCCGCCGCTTCAACTCGCGCTCGCGGGCGAAGCGCATGATCGTGGCCAGCTCGACGCGTGGCTGCGCGACCACCGCCCTGATGCTATTTTGACGGATCGCCAGGAGCTCCCGCCCATGCTGAAGCGCCTCGGCGTGCGCGTGCCCGACGACGTGGGCTTGGCGGCCTTCAGCGTGCTCGACGGCGGCGTGGACGCCGGCATCGACCAGAACTCCGCCGAGATCGGGCGCAGCGCCCTGCGACTGCTGACCTCGCTCATCTTGCATCAGGAACGCGGCCTGCCGTCCATCTGCCGCGAACTGCTCATCGAAGGCCGCTGGGTGGACGGCGCCAGCCTCCCCGGCCGCTGAAGCAAGCGCCGGACCTGCCATCATCGCGCCAACGTGCCGACCGAAAGGAGAGCGCCTGCTTGCAGGAGATGAAGGTCCGCGCGCACCACGGTGCGCACCGCGCCGCTCGCCATTCGGCGGTTCCTCGCGACAGACCTCATGCGTCATCCCCGCCCCGGCGTCTCCTGTCCTTCGGCAGCCGACGTCAACCCCGATAACCCCCAAACCCCGATGAACCTGTTGAAACTCGTGGCCATAGGCATGGCCGGCTGCGCCCTTACCACCTCCGCCCTCGCCGCCACCCACCCTGGCATGCTCCACACCGAGGCCGATTTCCTCCGTATGAAAACCCAGGTCAATGCCAACGTCAGCGGCAGCCCGTGGGTCTCCGGCTGGAACCGCCTCATCGCCAACTCGCACGCCCAGAGCACCTACGTCCAGCGCCCCCAAGCCACCGTCAGCCGCGGAGGCACCGGAGACAACTCCGCCATCCTCTACAACGACGTCCACGCCGCCTACCAAAACGCGCTCCGCTGGAAAATCACCGGCGACGCCGCCTACGGCAACAAGGCCCGAGACATACTCAACGACTGGTCCGCCACCCTCACCACCGTCACCGGCAACGCCGACCGTTTTCTCGCCGCCGGCATCTACGGCTACCAGTTCTGCAACGCCGCCGAGATCATGCGAGGCTACTCCGGCTTCGACATCGCCCGCTTCAAGACGATGATGCTGAATGTCTTTTACCCGCTCAACAACGACTTCCTCGTCAATCACAACGGCGCCTGCATCACCAACTACTGGTCCAACTGGGATCTCTGCAACATGAGCTCCGTCCTGGCCATCGGCATCCTCTGCGACGACCAGGCCAAGATCGACCAAGCCATCAACTACTTCAAAACCGGGGCGGGCAACGGCGCCATCACGAAGGCCATCCCCTTCCTCCACTCCGGCGGACTCAACCAGATGCAGGAAGCCGGTCGCGACCAAGGCCACTGCACCTTGTCGGTCGGCTTGATGTCCGCCTTCTGCGAGATGGCGTGGAACCAGGGCTACGACCTGTATTCCTACAGCAGCAGCCGCTTCCAAGGCGGCGCCGAATACGTCGCCCGCTACAACCGCGGCCTCGACGTGCCCTTCACCACCTACACCTGGGGCAACGGAACCAACTGCGCGCAGATGAGCCACACCGCCGTATCCTCCGCCGGTCGAGGAAACACCCGTCCCATTTGGGGCAGCGTCGTCGGCCACTACTCCGGACGCAAGGGCCTCGCGATGGTCGAAAGCAAAGCCTACGCCACCGCCCTCGGCACCGAAGGCGGCGGAGGCGACTACGGCAATGGCGGCGGCTTCGATCAACTCGGCTTCGGCGACCTCTGCTTCAACCGCACCATCGGCGGCTCCGCCCTCGTGGCCAATGGCACCTACAGCCTGCAAAACCGCGCCAGCGGCAAGATGCTCGACAACCTCGGCGCCACCACCGACGGCGCCGGCGTGGGCCAATGGGCCGACGGCTCGAGCAACAACCAGAAATGGACCCTCTCCTACGCCAACGGCTACTACACCCTGACCTGCGTCACCGGCGGCAAACGCCTCGACAGCCTGGGCAACTACGCCAACGGCACGACCATCGGCCAATGGTCGGTCGGCGGTAGCACGAACCAGCAATGGATCCTCATCCCCACCAACTCGGGTTACTACAAAGTCGTCAACCGCGCCACCGACAAGTGCCTCGACACCTCCGGCGCGACCACCGACGGCGCGATCATGAAACTCTGGGCCAACGGCAATAGTAACAACCAGCAGTGGCGCTTCGTCGCCCCCTGAACTTCGGCGCCGCGACCAACGCGGGAGGAGAACGGTCATTCCCGTCCGTCCTCCTCCTGCTCCTTTTCAAGGAGCGATTCCCTGCCCGAGTTCCTCGTCCCCCCGACCTCCATTCACCCCCATGTCGCCCCGCGGGAGTCTGCTTGTCCCCTCCCTCGCCGCCGTGGCCGCCCACGGGGTGGCCCTAATGCCCCCGAGCTCGCTACCACCCCCCCCCCACCCCTCCCCCCACCCCTCCCCC
>CAMLNJ010000493.1 GCA_946481225.1 uncultured Verrucomicrobiota bacterium
CGGCGGCCAGTTCTGCCAAGGCAAGGGCTTCGACACCTTCTGCCCGCTCGGCCCCCTGCTTGTCTCCGCCGACGAGATCCCCGACCCCGGCCGCCTCGCCATTCGCACCCGCGTAAACGGCGAGCTCCGCCAGCAATCCACCACCGCCGACCTCATTTTCGACATCCCGGCGCTCATCGCCTTCCTCAGCGCCAGCAAAACCCTCCTCCCCGGCACCGTCATCCTCACCGGCACCCCCGCCGGCGTCGGCACCGCCTTCAACCCGCCGCGCTTTCTCCAACCCGGCGACATCGTCTCCATCGAGATCGAAAACATCGGCACGCTCACCAACCCGGTTCAGGCCGAAACCACCTGACGATCACCGCTTTTCCCCCCGAGCCCCGCCCCGGCCGCCCATTTTCAAGCCTCGGGTCTCCCCCCTCCGCTCTCCGGCCTCCCCATGATCCGCATCCCCACCCCGACCGGCTACACCCTCGTTCCCCACCAGGAGCACGCCCGCCTCGCCGGACGCTTCGCGGAACATTGGGGCAACGAAACCTTTCCCGCGCCCGCCCCCGCCGAGCTCATGCCCGAGGTGCTCGTCGCCGTCGCCCGCCACGACGACGCCTGGGCGGGCCGCGACGCCGCGCCCCTCCTCACCCGCGAGGGCCGGCCATCCGCCTTCACCCGCGAACTCGTCGGCGCCTACTCCGCCTTCGAGGAGATCGACCTCGCCGACTACCTCACCGTCCGCGGCGCCGCCACCGAGGCCGTCGCCGCCGGGCACCCCTTCGCCGCCATCTTGGTTTCCATGCACACGGTCAACCTCCTCACCGAGCAGGCCGACATCCGCACCATCAAGCCCGCCAACCGTCCGCTGCACTCCGCCTTCGTCGCGCGCCAGCTCAACCGCCAGCGCGAGCTTGCCGCCTCGCTCCCGCCCTCGCTCGCCATCCACGCCACACCCGAACAACTCCGGCGCGCCTTCGAATTCCTCCAGTTCTGCGACAACCTCTCCCTCCTTGCCTGCGTCCGCTACGACCAGCCCCGGCCCGTCCGCCACACGCACCCGGACTCCTCCGGCGCGCGCCGCACCATCACCTGCGCCCCCGTCGCCCCCGCCGTCTACCGCCTCGACCCCTGGCCCTTCGACGCCCCCGCGCTCACCTTCTCGGTTCCCGCCCGCCAGATCCCATCCGCCGCCTGCTCCGACCTCGCCGCCTTCCGCGCCGCCTACGCCACCGCCCCGGTCGAACAACTCCCCGTCCACCTCGTCTCAAACTGAAGCTCCACCACGGAGGACACGGAGGGCCACGGAGAAAGTCCGCCCCTCCGTCTTTTCTCCTCCCTCCATGTTCTCCGTGAGCTCCGTGGTTAAATAATTCTTCCATGCCCGCCGCCTCCGGCCAACTCACCGACTGCGTCGTCCTCCTCGGCCCCGAGCTCGAGCCCTTCCGCTGCGCCCGCTTCGCCTGGTCGGGCGACACCATCACCGCCGCCGATCGTATCGAACGCGTCACTACGATCGACGCCGGCGCCCGCATCGTCATCCCCGGCCTCTACAACGGCCACACGCATCTGGGCGACTCCGCCCTCCCCGACGGCGCCACCGGCCTCACCCTCGAACAGGCCTTCTTCCGCCCCGCCGGCTACAAATACCGCGAACTCGCCAAACTCGCCCCCGACACTCACCGCCCCCACCTCGAAGCGCACCTGCGCTACATGGCCCGCACCGGCACCGTCTGCCATCTCGACTTCCGCGAACAAGGCCCCGCCGGCGCCGAACTCCTCCGCGCCGCCGCCGCCTCCACCGGAGTCGAATCGATCATCCTAAGCCAATTCAACGAATCCCCCTTCACCGACTCCATCCTCCGCGCCAACGCTTCCGACGCCACGCTCCCGCCCGCCCATCGCACCGAACTCGAGCGCATGCTCACCGTCGCCGACGGCTTTTCCGAGAGCACGATGAACGACCTCACCGACGCCGCCTGGACCGAGATCCGTGCGCTCACATCGGAAAAGAAAAAACTCCGCGCCATCCACTGCCTGGAAAACGCCGGCTACCGCGAACTCTCCCTCGCCACCACCGGACGCGGCGACCTCGTCCGCGCCCTCGAGCTCTACGACCCGCACCTCGTCGTCCACATGACCGCCGCCGATGGCGGGGAAATCGCCCTCCTCGCGCGCTCCGGCAAGACCGCCGTGCTCAACCCCCGCGCCAACGCCACCCTCGGCCTGCCGCTCCCGCCCGTCGCCGCCCTCCTCCGCTCTGGCGCCAATCTCCTCCTCGGCACCGACAACGGCATGCTCAACTCGCCCAACCTCCTCGCCGAGCTCGATTTCACCCACAAGCTCGCCAAGTCCCAGTTCGGCGACGCCCTCTCGCCCGATCCGACCGCGATCCTGAAAATGGCCACGAGCAACATCCGTCCCGTCCTCGGCGGCGACCACCACGGAGCGCTCGAGGTCGGACTGCCCGCGACCTTCGTCGTGCTCGACTTCACCAAAGGCCACCTCCGCCACAGCCGCCACATCGTCGCCAGCATCGTCACCCGCGTCACCCCCGACGACGTCCTCGCCACCTACCGCCACGGCAAACCTCTCTTCCAATCACCGACCCTTTTTTAACCACAGATCACACAGATAATCCGATCCTCCGCCTTTCGATCCGCTGCCTTCATCTGTGCCCATCCGTGTAATCTGTGGTCAAAACTCCGTTCATCCGCGCCCATCTGCATAATCCGCGGTTAAAAAAATGCATCATACGCTAAGCGCCGAGCCCTTCTGCGACCGCTGGAACAACGCCACGCCTCCGCGCCTGACCGTCGCGCCCGGCGACACCGTCACCTTCCAGTGCGCCGACTCCTCCGGCCACCAGGTGCGGCCCGGCTGGACCGCCGCCGACTTCGCCGCGCGCTTCGACCCGCTCAAGGTCCACTCCCTCACCGGCCCCGTCGCCGTCGTCGGCGCCGAGCCCGGCGACACCCTCGAAATCCTCATCGAGTCCTACGCCCACCACGGCTTCGCCTGGACCAGTCTGATCCCCGGCCTCGGCCTCCTCGCCGGCGAGTTCCCCGAGCACCATCTCTTCCTTTGGAAGCTCGAAGGCGCCCGGACCCGCAGCTTCCCCGGAGTCACCCTCGATCTCCATCCCTTCGCCGGCATCATCGGCGTGCAACGCGCCGAGCCCGGCGAATTTCGCACCCGCGCGCCCGGCCCCTTCGGCGGCAACCTCGACGTCCGCCACCTCACCGCCGGCACTCGCCTCTTCCTCCCCGTCTTCACGCCCGGCGCCGGCGTGCTCACCGGCGACTGCCACGCCGCCCAGG
>CAMLNJ010000494.1 GCA_946481225.1 uncultured Verrucomicrobiota bacterium
CGTCTCCGCCGGCGTCGTGCCCTCCCTCGGAGTCGCCTTCGGCTACACCGATAACACCACCTACACGCTCGATTACGTCGTCTCCCTGAGTGCGACCAACCAATACACGATCTCCTACGCGCTCTACTCCGGCGCCTCCGCGACCGGCACGCCGCTCTTCACCACCAACGCCACCACCACGACGGCCGCGGCCCTGCCGTCCGCCGTGGCGGCCGGCTTCGACGCGCTCGCGATCGGCATCCGCAACGACAGCTCCACCACGGTCCCGACCCTCGTCATCTCCGATCTCTCCGTCGTCAAGGGCGGCGCGGTCGTGGGCGTGGCTCCGACCATCACCACCCAGCCCGGCGGCGCGCAAACCCTGACCCCCGGCCAGACGCTCACCTTGACCGCCGCCGCTTCCGGCACGCCCACGCCGACGCTCCAGTGGTATAAGAACGACGCGCCGATTTCCGGCGCCACCAGCGGCACCTACAGCATCGAATCCGTCGTCACGAGCGACAGCGGCGCCTACAAGCTTGTCGCCACGAACTCCCTCGGCAGCGACACGAGCGATGTCGTGTCCGTCACGGTCGGCTCCGCCAGCGCCTACCAAAGCTGGGCAAGCGGCCAGGGCCTGAGCTCCGGCGTCAACGACGGCGCCACCCAGGATCCCGACGGCGACGGCGTGAGCAACCTGCTCGAATTCGCGCTCGGCGGGAACCCGCTCGCCGCGAATTCGGCGATTCTCCCCGTGGTCGCGCGCAGCGGTGCCAACCTCACCCTCACCTTCGACATCAAGACCGCCGCCAAGACCGACTACACCATCGGCGCCGAGTCCACGACCGACCTTGCGACCTCCTGGAGCGCCGTGACGCACGGCGTCGGCGGCGCCACCGTGGTCGAGACGACCGTGGACGGCTCCACCGATCGCATCGTCGTCACGGTCCCGGCCCCGGCGGCGGGCGCGAAGACCTTCCTCCGCGTGAAGGTCGCGCCCAAATCGTAATCGCCTAGGCCGACTTTCGTTTGTCCTTCCCGGCGTGGCGCCTCGTGCGCCACGCCTTTTTTTGCGTGTCAAGGTGGGCGGGCGCGTCCCTGCGCCCGCTACGGTGGCGCGGAAAGGCAACGGGCGGAGGAACCCGTTCGTCCACCGTGTGTGCATTTAGAGCGTTTCAAATGAAAGTGTAGCCGCGCCCGTGTCGGGCGCGTTCCGATTGTCGAGGGCACGGCCGACACGGCCGTGGCTACACTTTCATTTGAAACGTTCTAATGTGGCATGGGCGTCCCGCCCAGGTTCCGAACCCACGGGCGGGACGCCGGTGCCACGTCGGACAAGGCCGCCGCACGCCGCTTCACTTCGCCGGCAGCACGCTCAACTCCGCCGTCAGCGCGGGCTGATCGGACGCCGGGCCGATCGCCAGGCGCCACGGGCCGGGATCGACGACGTAGCGGTCGTTGACCTCGTCCCAGCGGCGCAGGCGCTCGACGGGCACCGCGATCTCCACGGTCTTCGTTTCGCCCGCCTTCAGCGGCACGCGCTGGAAGCCCACGAGCTGGCGCAGCGGCATCGGCACGGGCGGCTTCACCGCCGTGGCGTAGATCTGCACGACCTCGTCGCCGTCGCGTTTGCCGGTGTTCTTCACGCGCACCGCCACGCGCACGGTGTCGCCCGCGCGGACCTTGTCGGAGGAGAGCGCGACTTTCTCGTAGGCGAAGCTCGTGTAGCTGAGACCGTGGCCGAAGGCGTAGAGCGGCTTGCCGGCGTAGTAGCGATAGGTGCGATTTGTCATCGCATAGTCGTCGAAGGCGGGTAGGCCCTCGGTATCACGATAAAAGGTGATCGGCAGGCGGCCGGCCGGATTGGTTTCGCCGAGCAGCGCCTCGCCCGCGGCGTCGGCGCCGCGTTGACCGTAATACCAGGCGAGCAGAACGGCGTCGGCCTGCGAGTCGTCGAGGTTGAGCGCGCTGCCGGTGGTGAGCACGACCGCGGTGGGTTTCTTCAACTCCGCGACCTTCGCGAGCAGCTCGCGCTGGGTCGCGGGCAGATCGAGCGTGAGTTTGTCGCCGCCCTTAAATCCCTCAGCGGTGACGCTCATCGACTCGCCCTCGAGGTCGGGTGTGATGCCGAGCGTCAGCACGATGTGGTCCGCTTCGCGAGCGGCCGCGAGGGCCTTGGCGAAGGAGTCGTCCTGGCCTGGGGCGATCCAACCGAACTGCACGCGTCCCTTGGGCGTGAGCTGCGCGTATTCGAGACGCACGGCGTAAGCGCGGTCGGCCTCGAGCCGCACCGTGGTGCTGAGCGGGCGCTCGGGCTCGCGACGCCAGGAGTCGATGACGGCCTTGTCGTCGAGGTAGAGCCGAGCCGCGCCCTCGGCGACGACACCGAGCAGGTATTCACCGGAGACGGGCGGAACGAGCACGCCCGTCCAGCGCACGCCCGTATTCGTGATCGGGATACCCTCGACCGGCTGCGCCTCGTCCCACTGGAAGTCGACCTGCTTGTCGGCCCGGGTGGCCACGAGGCGGCCGTCGACGAGCGGCTTTTTCGCGTCCTGCTTGTCGTGGGCGAAGACCTCGCCCTTCAGACCGGGACTGCGGCGCGTGGCGTCGGAGAAGAGCACGCCGGCGGGAAATGGCTGGCCGCTGACGCGAAAACCTTTCACGAGCGGAACGCCCGGTTCGACGAGCACCTTGGCGCCCTTCGCCTCGAGTTTGGCGCGCAGACCCGCGGTGAGCGTGACCTTGCGGCTCGGCGTGCCGGCGTAGTTGCCGAGCAGCGTCGACTCTTCGATGCCGGCGGGACCGATGATCGCGACCGTCTTCAACTTATTCGCATCCCAGGGCAGCGAGCCGGCGCCGCTGTTCTTGAGCAGCACGAGGCTCTGGCGCGCGGCTTCGAGGGCGAGGCGGTCGTTTTCCGGCGAGTCGTTGGCGGAGGCGGGGATGGCGCGGTAGGGCACGCGCTCGGCCGGATCGAAGTGGCCGAGGCGGAAGCGCAGCGTCAGCAAACGGCGCAGCGCCGCGTCGATATCGGCCTCCGTGAGCAGGCCGCGTTTCAGCGCTTCGGACAGGGCCTCGTAGGTCTTGCCGCTGCAAAGGTCGTTGCCGGCCTTGATCGCGGTGGCGCTGGCCTCGGCGGCGTCCTTGGAGAACTCGTGGGCCTTCGGGCGCCACATGTCGGCGACATTGTCCACGTCGCCCACGACGGCGCCCTGGAAGCCCCAGCGCTCGCGGAGGATTTTTTGGAGCAGCTCGACGTGCGCGGGGGCGGGGGTGCCGTTGACGGCGTTGTAGGCGCTCATGAGCGAGGTGGCGCCGCCTT
>CAMLNJ010000495.1 GCA_946481225.1 uncultured Verrucomicrobiota bacterium
GGGCGTAGCCCGTTTTCCACGGTTCCTGGTTCAGGTTGGCCTTGATGGCGTCCAGATCCTGCGTGGTGGCTGGAATGCAGGGGTGGGTGTAGGCGCGCGCTTCGGGGCGACTGAGCGCGAGCAGGAGCAGGGATGCTCCGAGGGTGATAACTGCGTTTATGCGTTTCATGTGTTTGGGGTGGAGTTCGCCATGAGGCGAGTATCGCCCGGTGCGGGCGAAACGGGGTAGGCTCCGGTGGAGCGGGGTGGGGGGGCGGCGGCAGGCCGGGGGTGGGGTTCGGGGGAAAAGCGTCGCCCGTCGCCGAAATCCGCCACGTTTTTTGAAGACTGTCTCACCGCGCACTTTCCGGGTGGCGTGGGCATCCCGCCCATGTCCGCACTTCACGGGCGGGACGCCCGTGCCACGTCCAGGCACTCGCTCCCGCGGCCAGGGTTGATCGCTCCGTCGCGGTGTAATCGCAGATGGATACGAGCTCGAAAGCGCGCTTGTCTTGGCAAGTGGCGATTTCGCCACAAGACATCGGCTCGCCCCGCTCCATGCCTTCCGAGCCCCAGAGAAACGATGTCACCCTGCTCTTGGAAGCCGTCGCGCGCGGCGAGGCGATGGCGAGCGAGCGACTTCTGCCTCTTGTTTATGACGAGTTGCGCGGGCTCGCGGCGGCGCGGATGGCTGCAGAATCCGCCGGGCACACGCTTCAACCCACCGCGCTGGTGCACGAGGCCTGGCTGCGACTGTCCGGCGCCGGCGAACGTCGCTGGCAGGATCGCGCCCACTTCTTTCGCGTGGCCGCCATGGCGATGCGACGCATTCTCGTGGACCACGCGCGTCAAAAGGCCCGCCTCAAGCGCGGCTCCAATCCCGTGCGCATCGATCTCGTCGACATCGATCTCGCCGCCACCGCGCCCGACGAGCGCGTGCTCCTCGTGGACCAGGCGCTTACCCGTCTCGAGCAGCTCGATCCCGAGGGCGCGCGCGTGGTCACCCTGAAGTTCTTCGGCAACTACACCGTCAGCGAAATCGCCGGCATCCTGGGCGTCGGCGAGCGCACCGTCGAGCGACGCTGGACCTATGCCCGGGCCCGCCTGATGCAGCTCATCAAGGAGTCGGCATGAACGACGACGAGCGTGACATGGAGATCGAGCGGACGCTGTTCGAAGCCGCCCTCGAACTGACCGATCCGGCGCTGCGCGAAGCCTTCCTCGACAAAACCTGCGCCGCCGATCCCGCCCTGCGCGAGCGCCTCGGCGCGCTGCTCGCCGCGCACGTCGAGGCCGCGACTTTTTTCGACTTCATCCCGCCCGCTCCGCCTGGTTCCGGCGAAACCGCTCCTCCGCCCGAGGCGCCCGCCGATCCGCCCGTCGGGAAGGACGCGGGCTCGGCGACGGTCGGAGCGGACCCCGCGCGCATCGGACGATATCGCATCGTCCGCCGCTTGGGAGAAGGTGGCTGCGGAGTCGTTTATCTCGCCGAACAGGAAGAGCCGGTGCGCCGCCAGGTCGCGCTCAAGATCATCCGCCTTGGCATGGACACCGAGCGCGTCATCGCGCGTTTCGCGCTGGAACGGCAGGCCTTGGCGATGATGAACCACCCGCACATCGCCCGGGTGTTCGACGCCGGCGCGACCGACGCGGGCCGGCCCTTTTTCGTCATGGAGCTGGTGACCGGCGAGCGCATCACCACCTATTGCGACACCCGGCGCTTGTCGGTGCGCGAGCGTCTGGACTTGTTCATCCAGGTTTGCCTGGCGGTGCAACACGCCCACCAGAAGGGCATCCTCCACCGCGACCTCAAACCGTCCAACGTGCTCGTCGCCGTTCAGGACGGCGTCGCCACGCCCAAGATCATCGACTTCGGCGTCGCCAAGGCGGTTTCCAGCCACGCCGCCGACGAGCCGAGCGTCACCCTCGGAGCGGACCAGTTCATCGGCACGCCCGCCTACATGAGCCCGGAGCAGGCCGAGCCCGGTCGTGGCGACGTGGATACGCGGGCCGATATCTACAGCTTGGGCGCGCTGCTCTACGAATTGCTCACCGGCCGGCCTCCCTTCGACTCGAAGCATCTCGTCGACGCCGGCCTCGACGCCCTGCGCCACACCTTGCGCGAGGTCGATCCGCCCGCGCCTTCGGCCCTTTTGAGAAGCCTGCCCGCCGACGCCGTGGCGGAACTCGCCGCCCGCCGCCGTTGCACGCCATCCGCGATCACCGCGACGCTGCGACGCGACCTGGACTGGGTTGTCATGCGCGCGTTGGAGAAAGACCGGCAACGGCGATACTCCACCGCGCAAGGGCTGGCGGTCGACCTGCGCCGTTATCTGGATGACGAACCGGTGGTCGCGCGGCCGCCGGGGGGATGTTATCAATTGGGAAAACTGGTGCGCCGCCACCGCTTCGCATTCGTCGCCGGCGCCGCGATCCTTGCCACGCTCCTCGGCGGGCTTGGCGCCTCCACTTGGCTCTACTTGCGCGAGCGCGCCGCTCTACAGGAACAGACCCGCCTGCGCGCGATCGCCGAGGATGCGGAGAAGATATCCAACGCAGTTTTTCTCAGCCGTGAAAACCGCATGGAAGAGGCCAACTCCCTCCTCGCCGCCGTGCGCCATTCGCCCGACCGCCCCTCCTTCGAGGGGCTCACCGCCTATCGCACGATCGGCACCTGGCTGGGGGGCCGGCAGCGATGGGCCGAAGCGGCGGACCGCTTCGCGGTCGTCGAACGCGTCGGGCAGCTCGACTCGTGGAGGGATGTCACCATGGATCACCATGCCTACGGCGTGGCCTTGCTCATGAGCAACGATGTCGCCCGTTACGAAACCTTCCGCCACGACCACGCCAAACGCTTCGCCGCGGTCGAAAACGGCGACGCCGTCGGCCGCGTGCTCAAGATTTGCCTGCTGCGGCCGGCCGATGCGCATTTACAACAAAGTCTCCATGCCCTCGGCGAACGCGTCGAACGCTGGTTCTCCACCCTTCCCAACCTCGCTCTTCTCGACAATGGTGTCGTATGGTCGTCCCTCCCGGTGGCCCTCTGGCGATATCGTCAAGGAGACCTTTCCGGGGCTCGTTACGCGGCGGCACTGGGTTACGATGAAGGCCTTCACTCGTCGGCGCTTACGGCCAGCAAACGCGCCCTGCTCGCCTTGTGCGCGTTGAGTGAAGGACATCGGGACACGGCCGCCTCCTTGCTCGCCACCGCCCGAGCGGATATCGCGGCCAAGTTTGCCAGCGGATTGGCCGAGGGCAAACCCAGCGACGGCTTTTGGTATGACTGGGCCTTTGCCAAGCTGCTCTTGGACGAGGCGGAG
>CAMLNJ010000496.1 GCA_946481225.1 uncultured Verrucomicrobiota bacterium
GTGATCGAGACCTTCCAACTGGTGTCGCGGATGGAGGGCATTCTGCCTGCGCTTGAGAGCACGCACGCGATCGTGGAGGGCCTGAAGCGCGCGAAGCAGATGCGGAAGGACGAGATCCTGCTCATCAACCTGAGCGGTCGCGGCGACAAGGACGTGAACCAGATCGCGAAGATGCTCGGCGTGACGCTACGCTGAGCGCGGTGCGTGGTCGTGATTGTAGCGCACGGTGGCGCGGACTTTTCAGCCCGCATCAGCGGGTGGGGCAACGGGGCGCCACATGTCAGCGCGTTTCGTCCTATAGGCCTAAGTTCCGTGATTGAAGAGGTGTCGTTAAGGGTTGGCGATTGATGACAAGGATCTTATATATAGTCGGTTCTGTTCGCATCGTTTTCTGGGCTGGAGGGCCGCGAGGGCGGCCGAACGGCTGGCCTGCGGCCGCTTCGATGGCTTCGCCAAGCTGGTGGGACGCTTCCTGCCGCGGCGGGCGCTGGACGGGGCGAAGCATCGCGAGCGGGTCTATACGCCATGGGTCATCTTCGGCGCGTTCCTCTCCCAAGTGCTCCAACGTGATTACGGCTGCCGGGAGGTCGTGCAGAGGGCTCAGGCCTCTCGGCTGTCGCTGGGCAAGAAGGCGCCGTCCGCCAACATCTCGGCCTATTGCTGTTTAAAGCGGCTTGGCACCTGGACCTTGGGCGGCTTCGGGAGCGGGAGGGCGGGGTCGAGGGCGAAGCTCGGGTGCGGGGGCTGGTTGTAGGCGACGTTTTGCCAGGCGATGGCGCAGCGGTATTGCGGGTCCTGCATCAACGTCACCATGCGGTGCTTTGTCGGGATCGTGCTTGTGTAGATGTGTAACGCGGAGCCGTCGCGGGTGCGCCAGACGATCTCTTCGCGCCAGTCGCCGTCGATGTCGGCGGAGAGGAAGGGCGTGGCCTTGGTGCCGTTGCTGGAGACGCACTCGTGGGCGGTGAGGAGTCGGTCGATCGTCCCCGTCTCCCAGTTCCACTTTTCGACGAAGTTCTGGTCGAGGAGCTCGCGAAGGAGATCGCCGTCCCACCAGACGGCGAAGTTGGCGGGGAGATTCAGCGGGCGGTCGCCGATGACTTTGCCGTCGGCGGCAAACATCTGGGTCATGCCGGCGCCGATGCCCCAGGACTCGGAGCCGGGGAAGCGCGGGTCGATGTTGATGGAAATACCGCGGCCGGGGCCTTCGTTGTCGTCGGCCTTGTCGGCGGCGACGGAGGGCACGGTGAAGAGGGGACGGCCGGTGGCGGCGTCGCGCAGCGAGTAGCCCTCCTTGCCGAAACGTTCCTGGATGTCGAAGACCTCGAGGCCGGGGTTGTCCCAGTTGAGGTCGGAGACGTGGAGGGCGTCGCCGTGGCCCCAGCCGGTGGAGTAGAGGCCCTGGCCGTTGTCGTCGATGACCATGGCGCCATAGACGATCTCGTCCTTGCCGTCGTTGTCCACGTCGCCGACGGAGAGAGCGTGGTTGCCTTGACCGGCGTATTTGCGGTTGGACTCGGGGCCGGCGTCGGAGTCGAAGAACCAGCGTTTGACGAGCTTGCCGTTTTTGACGTCCCAAGCGGCGACGCAGGTGCGGGTGTAGTAGCCGCGGGCCATGATGAGGCTGGGGCGGGTGCCGTCGAGATAGGCGACGCCGCCGAGGTAGCGGTCGGAGCGGTTGCCGTTGCCGTCGCCCCAGACGGCCTTGAGTTCGGCGCCGGTGGGCTCGAGCGGATTGGTCGGGTGGCGGGCCGGCTCGTAGGGCACGGTGTCGAGCACCTTGCCGGTGGCGCCGTCGAAGAGGGAGAGGAACTCGGGACCGCGGAGGACATGGCCGCGGTCGTTGACATGGTTCGCCTTCGCGTCGCCGATGACCTTGCCGGTGGCGTCGGTGGCCCCGTCGGCGGTCTTGCAGGCGAGCTCGGCGCGGCCATCGCCGTCGAAGTCGTAGACGATGAACTGGGTGTAGTGGGAGCCGGCGCGGATGTTTTTTCCGAGCTGGATTTCCCAGAGGAGCGAGCCGTCGAACTCGTAGGCCTGGATGATGGGCTGGTCGGTGACGCCGCTCTTGGAGTTGTCCTGATAACGGCCGGCTTGCTTGACGATGAGCTCGTATTCGCCGTCGCCGTCGAGGTCGGCGACGGTGCCCTCGAGCGGCTCGTAGCCGGTCGGATTTTGCATCGGCACGGAGCGATAGGCGCGCGGCTCGGAGCCGGCGGCCAGGACGACCGGGCGGGACTCGGGCTGCTCCACGCCTTTCATCACGGCGCGCACGAAGTAGGACGTGCGGTAGTGCAGGCCGGGCGCGGCGTCGACGAACCAGGTGACGTCGGCGAGCGGCGCGGCGTTGAGCTTTACCGTGCCGGCGGGCGTGTCGGGCTTGGAGGCGAAGATGCCGAAGTCGATTGGCTTGGCGCCGGCCGGCGGCTCGGTGGTGCGATAAACATTGAAGGCGATGTCGGCGGGATCGTTCGCGAGCAGACGCCAGGAGAGGAAGACGCGGCCGTCGTTCTGTTGGAGCGCGACGAGACCGCGGCCGAGGTTTTCGACTTGGGGAACGGCAAGCGCGGACAGGGGGACGAGCGTGGCGGCGAGCAGGGCGAGGGCGGGGCGGAGGGGCGGGGGCCGATGCATGGGGGGGGGAGGTGTGGACCGAGAATCGCGGTCGGAGCCGCGAAATTCACGGATGAACAGGGGGAATCGAACTGTAATGCGAGCAATCGGAACTTGCCGGTTTAACCGCAGATGGCGCGGATGGGCGCGGATAGTCGGGTTCCATCCGAACTTAATCGGCGACGCGGGGCCAGCCGTCGGCGGTCCATTCGAGGCGGCGGAGGGCGAGGGAGGAGGCCCCGTCGCGGGTGCCGTCGTAGAAGTGAACGGAAAGCCACTGCTTGCCGGCGTCCTCGACGACGGTGGCGTGGCCGGGGCCGATGAAGTCGCCCTCGGTGCCGAGCACGAGGCGGCCGCCGCGTTCGCGGAGATCGGTTCCCTTGTCGTCGAGATAGGGGCCCTGGACGGAGCGGGAGCGGCCGACGAGGACGCGGTAGGTGCTCTCCTTTCCCCGGCAGCAGAGGCCCTCGTTGACGAAGAGATAGTAGTAGTCTCCGCGCCGATACAGGGTGGGGGCCTCGATCTTTTCGGACCAGGCGAGTTGGATCGGGGCGGCGGAGGGATCGCGGCGGAGACCGGTGGCGGGATCGAGCTCGACGAGGAGCAGCCCGCTCCAGAAGGAGCCGAAGGCCATCCAGAGCTTGCCGTCGCGGTCGAGGAGGACGGAGGGATCGATGGC
>CAMLNJ010000497.1 GCA_946481225.1 uncultured Verrucomicrobiota bacterium
CCGGTTGTAGCCGGTTGTAGCCGGTTGTAGCCGGTTGTAGCCGGTTGTAGCCGGTTGTAGCCGGTGATCTTGACGGCTGCTATTAATTGCGCGAAATAATCCGCGAAATGCCGCGTCCGCGCCAAGTCGAACCTTCTGCGATAACCCTTCGCCTTCAAGCGTCAGGCCCCCTCTCCGCGCAGGCGTTGGCCACTGCCTTGCGCGTGGACGACTCTAATATTCGCCGTGCCCTTTTCCTCCCTGAAATCGCACCGCACCTCGTTCGTCTCGGTAGCCGTCGCGGCACCAGCTACGCCCTTCGCCGTCCCATCCGAGGCCTCGGAGACACGTTCCCGATCCGCAGCATCGACATCGACGGCCGCCCTCAAGATTGGGCCGAAATTACTGCGCTCCACGGCGGCTGGCGCCTTACTTGGGCCGACTCCACCAACCCGCCCGCGTGGGTCGATCATCTCTTTGCGGTGGGCGGTTTCAGCGAAGGTTTCCCATTTTTTCTGAGCGAAATCCGCCCCCAAGGCTTCCTCGGCCGCGCCATCGCCCGCGCTCTGCCCCCTGCACTCGGCCTCGACTCCGACCCGCGCAACTGGCCCACCGACGACGACACGCTCGTCTACCTCGCCTCCGAAGGTGACGACGTCGCCGGCAACCTCATCGTCGGCGACGGCCCCCTGCGCCGTTTTCAAGAGCGCCTCCTCTCCCCACCAGCACCCCTCTCCGACTCCGCCCGCGCCACGCGCTATCCCGAACTTGCTTCCACCGCCGCCTCTTCCGGCATCGCCGGCTCCTCCGTCGAAGGCGAACAACCCAAGTTTCTCGTCACCCTCGAAAATCTCGGCCCGGTGCTGGTCAAGTTCACCGACCACCTCTCCACCCCCACCGGCCGCCGCTGGGGCGATCTCTACATCGCCGAGGCCCACGCCCAAGCCCTCCTCCACTCCCACGGCGAAGCCCACGCCGCGCCCCGCCTCGTCCACGCCGGCGACCGCCTCTTCCTCGAAACGCCACGCTACGACCGGATCGGCGCGCACGGACGTCGCGGCGTCGTATCCTTGCGCGCCCTACACGACGCCTTCGACGGCCCCGACTCCAACCAATGGCCCGCCGTCGCCGCGCACCTGCACGCCCGCGGCCTGATCGACGCCGCCGCGTTGCGCTCCACCCGCCTGCGCCACGCCTTCGGCCGCTTGATCGGCAACAGCGACATGCATTTCGGCAACCTCGCCTTCTGGTTCGACGACACCCTCCCCTTCCGCCTCGCCCCCGCCTACGACATGCTCCCGATGCAGTGGGCGCCCACCGTCGGCAACGCCACCCCCGAGCCCGCCTTCGCCCCGCCGCTCCCCCTTCCCGCCGACCGCGAGGTCTGGCACGAAGCCGCCGCCCTCGCCGCCGAGTTCTGGCGCCTCGTCGGAGGCAACCCGCTCATATCCCCCGCGTTCGCCGCCATCGCCCGCAGCGCCGGCGAAACCCTCGCCCGCCTCCGCGCCGTGGCTTGAACGCCCTAAACCGCGCCCCCCGCTCGCCCCTCGGAAATCTTGCCCGGCGCCTCTGAATAAAGTCGTCGCAAGGAAAGCGCGCACACCACGAAGAAACCCAAGGCAGCCGCCTTCGTCGCGGCCCACAGCCACTCCGCCGCAGACGCGTCGCTCAACGCCAGCAGAAGAGGGTCCTCCTGCCGCCACGCGGCACCGATCAGGAAAAGGGCCAGCACCATGAGAACCAACACCAGCCCAATCGCCCCACAAATCCCGACCCGAAAGCCCCACTTGCCGGGATTCCGAACGACTCCCCATGTCAAAAGCGCGATCAGCGCCGCGGCCTGCAGGCTTTTCCACGCCTCGTTAAAACGCTCCGAGCCGAAAGCCGCCAGACACTCCAGCCACGACTCCAGCGCCAGCGCCGACAACACAAGCACCACGATCATCTTCGCAATCTCCCGTCGCGGCGGCTTCCGTATCTTGTCGAGCATGGCGGCATCAAACCAGCCGTTGGCCTGTCACCGACGCAAGCACCTCTCCGTTCCGCCCGCCGCCCGCGATTGCTCCGCGCGCTTTCGCTCCCATCCTCCCGCCCGATGATTTTCCGCTTCGGCGCGTTTCTCCCCGTTCGCCAGTTGATCGGGCTTCTCTCCGTCGCCGCCGTGCTCGGCGGCTGCGTCGCGCCCGCCTCGCGCGCGCCCACCCCGGCCGAGCCCCTCAACCTCTCCGACGCCAAGGCCGCCGTCCTCGCCTACGTCGACTCCGGCGCCTACGCCCGCGACTTCGCCGCCGCCACCGCGGAGGCCTGCGCATGGATCGAACAACGCGCCGCCTCCCGCCACCCCGGCGAACGTCTCGCCATCGTCCTCGACGTCGACGAAACCGCGCTCTCCAACCTTCCCCACATGCGCGCCGAGGATTTTGGCTATCATCCCCGCGACTGGGTGGCATGGATCGATTCCGCCAACGCCCCCGCCCTCGAACCCATGCTCGAGCTTTTCCGTTCCGCCCGCGCCCGCGACGTCGCCATCCTCTTTCTCACCGGCCGCCGCGATCCGCGCGAACGCCCGGGCACCGAGGAAAACCTCCGCCGCGCCGGTTTCTCCGACTACGCCTCGCTGCGCCTCGCCGCCCCGGCCGACTCCGCCCTGCGCACCACCGCCGCCCGCAAGACCGCCGCCCGCGCCGCCTGGGCCGCCGAGGGCTGGACGATCATCGCCACCATCGGCGATCAGGAGAGCGACCTGGTCGGCGGCCACGCCGAACGCGCGTTCAAGCTCCCCAACCCCTTCTACAAGACTCCGTGAGCGCGCTCGCCGTTTCCGCCTCCGACCCCGCCGCCGCCCCGGTTCCCCTCGCCTCGATCCTGCTGCCCCTCGCCAGCGGCGCCGGCTACGTCGTCGCCGTGCTCCTGATCAAGCGCGCCTCCGCCCACGGCGTCGGCCTCTGGCGCACCGCCTTCGTCTCCAACATCGCCATGGGGCTCTGCTTCTCCGCGCTCTGGCTCCTTGGCGGACGCGACCTCGTCTGGTCCGAGCTCTGGCAGCCCGCCGTCGGCGGCGCCCTGTTTCTCGCGGGCCAGGTTTTTACCTTCATGGCGATGGACGGCGACGTCTCGCTCGCCACACCCGTGCTCGGCCTGAAAATCCTCTTCGTCGCCGCCGCCAGCTCGCTCCTCGTCGCCGAGCCGGTGCGCCCGGCGTGGTGGATCGCCGCCGCGCTCGGCACCGCCGCCATCGCCCTCCTTCAATCCACGCCGCGCCCCGCCGCGCCGGCGCCGGCCCTTGCCAACAAACCCGCCGCCCCCTCCG
>CAMLNJ010000498.1 GCA_946481225.1 uncultured Verrucomicrobiota bacterium
CTGCGGGTGAGCGTGAAGTGTCCGTATTTTGATGCTTAACTGGTTTAATCTGTGCTGCCTGTGTAATCTGTGGTTAATTCCTACTGCCGGATTTGGTTGATCCGTGGCAATCTGTGTAATCCTGAACTGCGATTTCTAGGTTCAACGAGGTTTGCGCGCCGGGCGTTTCCGGCGGCTATGGCTTTCAAATGGAACTGTAGCCGCGCCCGTGTCGGGCGCGTGGGGGGATCGAAGACGGACACGGCCGACACGGCCGTGGCTACACTGGCTATGGTTTAGCCGGCGCGGATGTTGAGGCCTTTGACGACGCTGCGCAGGCCGGGGAGGGCCTGGATTTTCGCGAGGATGTTCGCTTGGTGGAAGCGGAGCTCGTTGCCGGCGACGGGCTGGTTGTAAAGGATCGTGAGCCGGCCCTTGGGATCGATCTGGCCGGCGTGCGAGTAGTGGGCGATGGCGGGGCCGACGAGGGCGGGCCAGTTCTCCCGGATCGTGTCCTCGGGTGTGTGGCGGCCGATGTGGTGTTTGACGAGAAGCTCGTCGAGCAGCGGGCCGAGGGCGTGGGTGGGGCGCTTGATCTGGCGCGCCGGGGTGCGGTCGGGGACCCCGCGGAGGTCCGCCACAAGTTGGCGGGCGGCGTGGCGAAAGGTGTCGGGCTGCTCGGGCATGGGCGGAGCGTGGAGCGGGGAGCAGGGAGCGAGGAGCCTGAAGCCGGATCAGTCTTTGGCGGAGCGGACGTCGAGGGCGTCGCGGAGGCCGTCGCCGAGGAGGTTGAGGGCGAGTAGGGTGCAGGCGAAGACGCCGCCGGGGAAAATCAGGAGCCAGGGACAGTTTTCCATTTTGTCGGCGCCGTCCTTGATGAGCGTGCCCCAAGAGCTGAGGGGGGCGTCGACACCCAGGCCGAGGAAGCTGAGGAAGCTTTCGAGCATCATCACGGCGGGAATGGTGAGCGTGGTGAAGACGATGACGGGGCCGAGGATGTTGGGGACGATGTGGCGGAAGATGATCCGCGCGTGGCTGTAGCCGAGGGTCTTGGCGGCCTCGATGTATTCCATTTTCTTCACGGTGAGCACCTGGCCGCGGACGATGCGCGCCATGGTGAGCCATTCGACGGCGCCGATGGCGGCGAAGAGGCCGACGATCTTGCCGATGCCTTGGAGGTTGGAGAGCCAGGAGAACTGGCGCAGCCAGGCGTCGAGGTCGTTCATGGGCTCCTTGAGGAAGACCATGATGAGAATGACGAAGATGGTGAAGGGGAGGGCGTAGAGGATGTCGACGATGCGCATGAGGAGCGCGTCGAGCTTGCCACCGACATAGCCGGCGACGGCGCCGTAGCTGACGCCGATGGTGAGGGCGACGAGAGAGGCGACGAGGCCGACCATGAGCGAGATGCGGCCTCCGTAGAGCAGGCGCGAGAGGAGGTCGCGGCCGAGCTCGTCGGTGCCGAGCCAGTGGGTGCCGGAGGGCGGGGTGGCGCCGAGGGCGAGGTTTTGCTCCTCGTAGGAAAAGGGCAGGAAGGGCGGGGCGGCGACGCAGACCAGCGCGAGGAGCGCGACGAAGATGCCGGCGGGGACGGCGAGGTGGTTGCGGCGCAGGCGCAGCCAGGCGTCGCGCCAAGGGGAGTGCGGTTGGTCGTCGGAAGAAATTTTAACCACGGAGGTCACGGAGGACACGGGAGGGGAGGGGAGACTGAAACTTATTTAACCGCGGAGGGCGCGGGTTGCGCGGATGGGAGGCGGAGTTGAGAGAGAGGCGGCGGTGGAAGCAGGAAGCAGCCGAGCTGGTGCTCGGCGTTCCCGGGGCTTATTCGAATTTGAGGCGCGGGTTGAGCCAGACCTGGACGATGTCGACCAAGAGGTTGAGACCGACGATGAGGACGGCGTAGAGGAGGACGGTGCCGATGACCAAGGTGTAGTCGCGGTTGAAGGCGGAGTTGACGAATTCGCGGCCGAGGCCGGGGATCTGGAAGATCGTCTCGATGACGAAGCTGCCCGAGATGATGCCGGCGATGGCGGGGCCGAGGAAGGTGACGACCGGTAGGAGTCCGCCGCGGAGGGCGTGCTTCAGCACGACGCGCGTTTCGGAGGCGCCTTTGGCGCGGGCGGTGCGGATGTAGTCCTGGTTGAGGACCTCGAGCATGCCACCGCGGGTGAGGCGGGCGACGTAGGCGGCGTAGACGAGGCCGAGGGTGGCGGCGGGGAGGACGCGGTCGGCGGGGAAATACCAGCCGGAGGCGTTGAACCAGCCGAACTTCAGGGCGAAGAGAAGGACGAGGAGGGGGCCCATGACGAAGGTCGGGATGCAGATGCCGACCATGGCGAGGGTGGAGGCGGCGTAGTCGACGCCGGTGTTTTTCTTCATCGCGGCGACGACGCCGAGGGTGATGCCGACGAGGAGGGCGACGGCGAGGGCGAGGAAACCGAGTTCGAGGGAGGCGGGGAGTTTGTCGGCGATGATCTCGTTGACGGTGCGGTTCGTGTATTTGAACGAAGGACCGAGATCGACGCCGAAGGCCGCCTTCAAGTCGAAGTCGGACGCGCCGTTTTGGTCGGCGTCGGCGAAGAGTCGCCAGGGGGCGAGCTTCTTCGGCGTGATGTCCCAGAGGTAGTCGCCGTATTGGACGAGGAGCGGCTTATCGAGGCCGTAGTGGGCCTTGAGGTTTTGGAGGATCTCCTTCGAGACGGCTTTCTCGGCGGTGAAGGGACCGCCGGGGACGAGCCGCAGCATGAAGAAGGTGGCCGTCGCGATGATGAAGAGGACGGGCAGGGTCTCCAGGAAGCGGCGGAGGATGAAGCGGAACATTGGAGCGAGGGGCGGGGAGCGAGGAGCAGGGAGCCAAGCCCCGAAGGCGAGGTTCCTTCCTGATTACTCGGCGAGGTCGACGTATTTCCAGCTACGGTTGTCGAGGATGTTGGGCACCCAGTTTTTCACCTTTGGCTGAACGAGGAAGATGCGCTTGTAGAAATAAATGGGCAGCATGGGGAGGTCGCGCACGAGGAGGGCGTCGAGCTGCTGGTAGATTTCGAAGCGGCCGGCGTCGGAGCCGGTGTGGAGCGCGGAGGCGAGGAGGCGATCGTATTCGGGATTGGCGTAGCCGGTGTCGTTGTTGCCGCCGCCGGTGACCCATTGGTCGAGGAAGGTCATGGGGTCGGGAAAGTCGCCGTTCCAGCCGGCCCGGGCGATGTCGTAGTTCAAACTATGGGTGGACTCCATGTAGACCTTCCACTCCTCGTTGCGGAGGGCGACGTCGATGCCGAGGTTTTGCTTCCACATGGATTGGATGGCTTCGG
>CAMLNJ010000499.1 GCA_946481225.1 uncultured Verrucomicrobiota bacterium
GGAACCAGGTGCCGGGCGCGGGGACGTATTGGCTGTGCAACTGGAGGTTGCGGTTGTCGCGCGTGATGAGCTCGATGCGGAAGGCGTTGACGAGACCGTTTCCGGTGACGCCGCCGGCTTTCTGGATGTAGACAAGCGCCTCGTTGCCGAGGCCTTCGCCGGGGCTGCCGGTGTCTTCGCGGCCGACAAAGGTTTGCCAGCCGGCCTGGCTGCCGAGGCGCATGTAGAACTCGATGGTGAAGTCGGTGAAGGGCGTGGTGGCGAGCGTGCCGGAGGTGTCGGCGGCGAGCCCGTTGTTGGAGCCCGTCGAGGGGAAGCTGGCGACGCCGGTGTTCGCGAGGCCGGTGCGGGGCACGGTGGCGACGGGCGGGCTGCCGGCGTAGGTCGGCGCGCCGGTGGCGGTAAGGGTGTTGGCGCCGGCCGAGTCGGTGGCGCTGGAGAGCGCGGCGCCGGTGGCGCCGTCTTCAAAGCGGTAGTAGGCGACGGTGGCGGTGGAGGAGGGGACGACCGTGAGCTCGAGCTGATGGGTGGTCGTGGTGGCGGCTTGTCCGTCGGCGGTGGCGGCGGGGTCGGTGATGGTCACCGAGTAGAGGCCGGTGTCGGCGGAGTCGACCTGGCCGAGCGGCAGGGTCGAGGCGGTGGCGCCGGAGATGGGCTGGCCGGCGAAGGACCATTGGTAGGTGAGCGTGCCCACGCCGGTCGCGGTGACGGAGAGCGTGACGTCGGTGCCCTCGAGGACGGTGGCGGAGTTGGACCCTCCGGTGATGGTCGGGGCGGGGTAGGTCAGCGAGACGGAGGCGGTATCGCTGAAGGTCGTGCCGCCGCTATTGGTGGCGCGAAGGCGATAGAGGCCGTTGTTCGCGTAGACGGAGGGAGAGAAGGTGAGCGTCGTGGCGGTGGCGCCGGACACATCGGTCCAGTTGCCGCCTCCGTCGACGGACTTTTGCCATTGGTAGGTCGGCGTCGGGTCGCCGGCGGCGGTGCCGCTGAGGGTGACGGTCTGGCCGACAAACGCGGTGACACCGGTCGGTTGCGCGGCGAAGGTCGGGGCGGTGCCGACCGCGGTAAGCTCGACCAGGAAAACGCGGTCGCCGGTCAACGCGGTGAGCGTGGTGTCGGGCGAACCGGCGGTCTGGCCGCTGGCGGTGCCCTTGTAGGCGGAGCCGCCGGGGAGGTTGTCGGTCTCGGAGCCGGCCAGCTCGAAAAAGTGATTGGCCGAGGCGGTGGTGAGGTCGAAGCCGTAGGCGGTGCTGGCGGCGAGGACAACCGGCGAGTCGAAGGCGATTTTTATCCAGGTGCCGGTGCCGTTGGCGCTGTTCGTGGTCGCGGCGGGGAGCTTGTTGGGCTCGGAGCCGGTGATGGTGTAGGTCTCGTTGTCGACGACGAAACCGGCCGTTCCGGCCTGGGCGGGTCGCGTGAGGCGGGTGCGGAGAACGGCTCCGGTGGGCTGGCGATACCAGGTGAGGTCGGTGTTGCTCGTGTAGCCGGCGTGCTGCACCCAAACGGCGGTGACGAGGTAGCCGGAGGTGTTGGCGCCGGTGGTAAAGGTCTGCCCTTGGTTCGCGCGATCGGGCGCAATGTAGGTAAAGGCGTCGTTGGCCCCTCCGCTGGCGTAGGTTCCGGCGTCGCGGACGTTGGCGCCGTCGGTGGCGGAGCCGACGAGGTTGTGGATGTCGTCAGCGTCGGGCGTGGGCGCCGTGGTGCTGAAAGTCAGCGTGGCGGCGGCGGCGTCCGGGGCGCCGAGCCGAAGCAGGGTCGCGACGGCGAGGGCGGCCAGGGCTCGTAAACGAGGGGGCGTGCGTGTGTTCATGGGGGTGCGAGGAAAAGGGAAGAAAGGGTGGGCGACGGGCTCAGGGATCGACGACGACGCGATAGAAGCGGCGCGGCGCGCTCGCGCCTTCGGGCGGTTCGTGGGCGAAGGTGATCGCGGCGTCCTCGCCGGCGCGCGGCGGGCCGATGGCGAGCCATTCGCCGGCGGCGAGGTCGGCGCGGTGCTGGAGCTGGTAGCGGTGGCCGCGGTAGCCGTGCAGGGTAAGCTCGAAGGCGGCCGAGCGGAGGGCGGTGGAATCGATCCGGACGGCGCCGCGGTCGAGCAGCACGCCCTCGTTCACAAAGCCGGCGGGGAGCGAGCCGCGCCAGGTCATGATGTCGAGGGTGCCGCGGTTGCGCAGCGTCACGTCCGGGGAAAGGGAGGCGTCGCCGACGAGGCGGAGGACGCCGTCGTTGCGGAGTTCGCCGGAGCCGAGAAGGGAGCCGGCGAAGGTGGCGTCGGGGTCGGCGCCGGCGCCTCCGCCCACGGTCGCGCGGCCGCCGGAGCCGAGGCGGAGGACGGATTCGGGCGCGGCGGCGAGCGAGGCGACGGTCTGGGCGGTGCCTCCGAGGTCGAGTTCGGCCGCGGCGAGCAGGGCGAGGGCGCCGGTGGGAGAGAGCGCGCCTTGTTCGAAGACCTGGGCGAAATCGCCGACGGAGCCGGGGCCGAGGAGGTGGAGCGACTGGAGTTCGGCGGCGGAGAAGGCGCGGGTCCAGAGACGCACCTCGTTGTAGGCGGCGCTGGCGGTGGGGTCGGCGTAGTGGGAGCGGCCGAGCCAGAAGTTCGTGTCGTCGAGGGCGGCGAGTGTGTCGGCGGTCTCGAGCGTCCCCCGGGCGGCGCCGAGCGTGGCGGAAGCGGAGGGCGCGGCATACCAGGTGAGGCGGGTGCGGCCCTCGGAACCGGCGCCGGGCTCGACGACGAGGACGATGTGGTGCTCCACGCCGAGCGAGAAGGGGGCGGCGGTGTCGTCGGCGGTGGCGGTGGCGCCGTCTTTCCACTCGACGCGGTCGGTCCCGAGGCTTTGCCGGCTCCAGGACATGAAGAGGTTTTCCGCGGTGGAGCGGCCGACGTCGAAGATGCGGCTCCAGTTCTGGAGGGCGTTTTGGGTGGCCCAGAATTCGAGGGTGAGCGGGCGGCCGTCCTTGGGGGGGAGGCCGGAGCCGAGCGAAACGTAGTCGGAAAAATCCTTGGCGCCGCCGGCGAGGGTGAGCGCGCCCGAGGAGAGGGTGGCGTCGTTGGCGCCGAGGTCGACGAGGACGGCGTGGGCGCCGCCGACGGAGTCGGTCAGGTCGCCGTCGAAGCTCCAGCGGTGGGCCAGCACCTGGCGCGCCCGGCTGGCGACGCGGAGCGAGCCGGCCTCGACGCGGGTGGCGCCGGAGTGGGCGGCGGGGGCGAGAAGCCGGAGCTCCCCCTGGCCGCGTTTGACGAGGTCGCCCGCGCCGGAGAGCGGCGCGGCGAGGTCGAGCGGCTCGGC
>CAMLNJ010000500.1 GCA_946481225.1 uncultured Verrucomicrobiota bacterium
GATGTAGTCCATCATCGCGGCGAGCGTAGTGGATTTACCACTACCGGTGGGGCCGGTGACGAGGACGAGGCCTTCGCGGAGGTTGCAGAGTTTCTTGAGGGATTCGGGGAGCTTGAGGTCCTCGAAGGAGAGGATCTTCGAGGGGATCTGCCGGAAGACGGCGGCCATGCCCCAGGCGTTGCGGAGGTAGTTGACGCGGAAGCGGGCGAGGCCGGGGATCTCGTAGGCGAAGTCGAGGTCGTGGTGCTTGACGTAGTGCTCCCAGCGGTGGGGGGCGCAGATTTCCTTGAGGAGCTCCTCCATGCGCTCGGGGGTGACCTTGGGGAACTGGGCGAGGTCGACCAGTGAGCCGGCCGCGCGGGCGCGGGGGTGAATGCCGACCATCATGTGGAGGTCGGAGCCGTCCTTGGCGCGCATGGCGCGGAGAAGTTCGTCGATTGCGGCGGGCATGGTGGAGAGGGGAGCTAGGAGCAGGGAGCGAGAAGGAATGAAAGACGATGCGGAGAACGAAGGGGCGGAGGGAACGGGCGATCCTTTCTCATGTATTTAATCTGCCGGCTGGATCGAGGCCGCGGCGGGGACGGCAGGGAGAAAGAGGAAAGAGAAAAAATCTTGGAGAAAGATTTCTCAGTCGGTGCCGGGGACGGTGGCGCGGACGGCTTTGTTGAGGATGTTCACGCGGGCGACCTCGTTGGTGATTTTGCCTTCCCGCCAGAGCTCGAGGATGGAGTTGTCCATCGAGATCATGCCTTCGCGTTTGCCGGTATCGAGGGCGCTGGGGATGCCTTGGGTCTTGCCGTCGCGGACCATGGAGGAGACGGCGAGGGTGTTGACGAGAATCTCGGTGGCGAGGACGACGCCGCCCGCCTTGGCGGGGAGGAGGCGCTGGCAGAGGACGCCGCGGAGGCTTTGCGCGACCATGGCCCGGATTTGCGACTGCTGGCCGGGCGGAAAGACGTCGAGGAGGCGATTGAGCGTCGAGGTGGCGTCGCTGGTATGCATGGTGCCGATGACGAGGTGGCCGGTCTCGGAGGCGGTGATGGCCATCTCGATGGTCTCCAGGTCGCGGAGCTCGCCAATGACGATGACGTCGGGATCTTCGCGGAGGGCGCCTTTGAGCGCGGTGGCGAAGGTGGCGGTGTGGTGGCCTGCCTGGCGCTGGGTGACGTTGCAGCCCTGGCTCTGGTGGAGGAACTCGATGGGGTCCTCGACGGTGATGACGTGGTCCTCGCGGGTGCGGTTGAGCTGGTCGATGAGGGAATTCAGCGTGGTGGTCTTGCCGGCGCCGACGGGGCCGGTGACGAGGATGAGGCCGTTGTGGTAGCTGAGGAGCTTGTCGAGGACGGCGGTGTTCTTGAAGCCGAGCTCGGCGGGGGTGCGGATGTGCTCGGGGACGATGCGGTAGGTGCCTTTGACGCCGTCCTTGTGGAGCATTAGGTTCGCGCGGATGCGGCGGCCGCCTTCCATGGCGAGGGCGTAGTCGTAGTCGTGGGTCTTGGCGAAAAGTTCGACCTCGTCGGGGGCGAGGAGGCAGTTGTTGAGGCGCTCGGCCTGGTCGGCGGTGAGCGGGGTGGTGTTGAGAAACTGGAGAGTCCGCATGTTACGGATGTAGGGCGGCGCGCCGGCGGAGAGGTGGAGGTCGCTGGCGCCGAGGCCTTGGACGGTGGCGAGGACGCCGAGCATGAAGGCTTTCAGTTCGGCGGGGGGGAGGGTGGCGACCGAGGCGAAGTCGATCCGGCCGGCGGCGGCGGGGACCGGCGACGCGTGGACGTCGAGCCAGGCGGGGTTGGCGGGCGGGTGGCTTTTCGCCGGCGGGGGCAGGGCGAGGGGCGGCGCTTCGGTGCCGGAGAGAGCGAGGGCCTGGGCCTCCTCGACGAGGCGGGTGAGGAGGTCGACGTTGGAGGTGACGTCTTGGTCGAGCAGGGCCTGACCGAAGGCGAGGGCGTCCGAGCCGTCGGCGAGCGAGTAGGCGATATCGGCGCCGCGTTTGGCGTCGAGGACACGTTCTTGCACGCAGAGGGAGACGAGCCAGGGGACTTCTTTATGCATGGGGCGGACGGGCGAGGAAAGGGATGCGGGCGAGAGGGGAAAGCGATAAAAGGGCCGGAGGCTACGGAAAGCGACCAAGGAGGCGGTTTCGTGCTGGACCGGCGCGGCGGTGGTCGGCGGGCGCGCAGATGCGGAGGGCGAGGGGGCGCAACGGGACGCGTCGCGAGCGTGGCGTGGATGCCGTCGTCGTGGGCGAGGGATGATCTGGCCAACGGGTGCGGCGGAGAGGGTTGATCGGGCGCGCGGCCCCTCGATCAGGATCCGCCGCAAACGCGGGGGAGAAGGCGCGGCCATCGTGATTGCAATTGACGGAGCCAGCCAAGGGCTAGACTTCAGACAGTTCGATGGCCACCATCAGATCCCTCGCCGCGCAACTGGGCCTTTCGCGGGCCACCGTCTCGGAAGCTTTGCGCGGCGTGCCGCGGGTTAATCCGGAGACGGCGGCGCGGGTGCGGGCGGCGGCCGAGGCGGCGGGCTATCGGAGCAACCCGCTTGCGGCGGCGCTGATGTCGCAGATGCGGCGCTCGCAAGGGGGGACCTTTCGCGGCGTCTTGGCGCTGATCGACGTGCAACGCGACGGGCGGCCGAAATACGCCACGCAGTTCCCGGAAAAAATTCGTCACGCGGCGAGCCAGCGCGCGCATGAGCTGGGTTTCGAGGCGGAGCGGCTGGTGGTTTCGGCGGGGGGCGTGACGGTGAAGCGTCTGGATGGCATTCTAAAGGCGCGCGGAATCCACGGCGTGGTTCTGCTGCCTTGCTGGGACGAACCCGACTATCGCGAGCTCGACTGGCCCAACTACGCGGGCGTCTACGCGGACTACGCGATCCAACATCCCCCGCTAAACACGGTCTGCCCGGACCATCATCGCAACATGGTGCAGGTGCTGGAGCGCGTGCGCGCGGGGGGCTTTACCAGGCCCGGCCTCGTGCTCTCGAAGCACATCGACGAGCGTCTGCACCATCGCTGGGAGGGAGCTTTTCTCGTGGAGCAGCAACATTACTTCGCACGCAAGCCGGTGCCGACCCTGCGCTCCCGCGACACGGTGGTGGAGGAGCGCGAGTTTCGCGAGTGGTTTCGCCAATACGATCCGGACGTGGTGATCGGCCACTGGACGCGCGTGATCCCGTGGATGATCGCCGAGGGCGCGAAAGTGCCGGAGACCCACGGCTTCGTGTGCCTCAATCAGCTGATGGCGGAGGTGCCCTGCGCGGGCGTGGATTTGCAACCGGGG
>CAMLNJ010000501.1 GCA_946481225.1 uncultured Verrucomicrobiota bacterium
GGCCGAGTCGCCTTCGTGCCAGGAGAGGCTATGCTCGATCCGCTGACGGATCGCGGAGTCGAGCAGCGTGGTGAGAACCGTGTGGCGGTCGCCTTCGCGGGAATGGATCTGCCCGGCATGGCGGAACGCGGCGTTGGCGGGGGCGGAGCGGAGCGTGTGGCCTTGGGCGAAGGCGCCCGGGTAACTGTCGCCGATGCGCTTCACATGGACGAGCGGATCGGGGAGCCGCGCCGGCGGTGGCACCGGCTCGGGGCCGGAGTCGATGTAGAACTCGCCCGCCAGAGTGGCGCGATGAACGGCCAGTTTCTTGAGGTGCGAGCTTGGGACGAGTTCGAGCGTGACCGATCCGGAGGCGGCGTCGTGCAGGTAGCGGACGGTGATGTCGGCCACCTCCCAGCAGGAAAGGACGGAGAGTGACATGGCGGGCGATGCGTGTGGTGGAGAAATGAAGCGGAGGGACCTGGCCCTCGGGATTTTTGGACGGCAAAATCTGAGTTTGCGGGGCGCGACGTAAAACCGTCGGTCGGTTAACCTGTAAACGGGGCTGCACAGAGGCGGGCGGCTGGTTTCCAGATAAAACAAACGTATCCTTGCGAAGAGGGGGCAAGCTCCGCGATCCACGTCGTTCCCCCTTTCCAATGATTCGCAATCCCGTCCTGCCTGGTTTCCGTCCCGATCCGTCGATCTGCCGCGTGGGCGACGACTATTACCTGGCCACCTCCACCTTCGAGTGGTTTCCGGGCGTGATGCTGCATCATTCAAGCGATCTGGTGCATTGGCGCCCGATCGGTCACGCGCTGACCCGACGTTCGCAGCTCGATCTTCGGGGGGTGCCCGATTCCGCCGGTTCCTGGGCCCCGTCGCTCAGCCACGCGGACGGGAAGTTTTGGCTGGTCTACACCAACGTCGTCACCACGGGTATGGGGCGGCCGTTCAAGGATTCCCACGTGTTTCTGGTCACCGCCGAAAACATCGAAGGTCCTTGGTCCGAGCCGGTGCGTCTCGACGCGATCGGTTTCGATCCCTCGTTTTTCCATGACGACGACGGCAAGAAGTGGCTGCTCAACATGCAGTGGGATTTCCGTCCCGGGCGTTTTCGTTTCGCGGGCATCGTCGCGCAGGAATACGATCCGGTCGCGCAACGGTTGACGGGGCCGGTTCACGAGCTTTTGCGGAAGGAGCACATCCTCTGCGAGGGGCCGAATCTGTATAAGCACAACGGATACTACTACGTCCTGCTGGCGGAGGGCGGCACCGGCTGGAACCACGGCGTCTCGATGGCGCGGTCGCGCTCTCTCCTCGGGCCCTACGAGCTCGACCCGGCGGAGGCGGTGCTGACGACCCGGCATGATCCGGATCACCCGCTTCAGAAGGCCGGTCACGGCGAACTGGTGCGGACCCAGGCCGGGGAGTGGTGGCTGGCGCATCTGTGCAGCCGGCCGCTGCGCACGGGCGCGGCCCCCGATCCCCGTTCGCCGGACAAGAGCGCGAGCGCCGCCGCCCATGCGGGGGATCGTTGCGTGCTCGGTCGCGAGACCGCCTTGCAGCGTGTGGTGTGGTCGGAGGACGGCTGGTTGCGGCTCGCGCACGGCGGAGTTCTGCCTGCCGTCGAGCTGCCCTCTCCGGCCGGGCTCGCGCCGCGCCCGTGGCCGGCGATGCCCGCGCGCACGGACTTCGCGTCGCGGGCCTCGCTCGACGCCCGCTGGCAGTCGCTGCGGCGCCCGGCGGACTCGTCGTGGGTCGACTTTTCCTCGCGGCCGGGCTGGTTGCGCCTCGTCGGCGGGGAGTCGCCCATTTCCTTGCACGACCAGAGCTTTCTCGCGCGCCGCTTGGAAAGCGTTCGGGCGACGGCGACGACGCGGGTCGAGTTTGAACCCGTCCGCTACAGCCAATTCGCCGGACTCGCCTGCTGGTATGACACGCGGACGAACTATGCGTTGCGGGTGACGCACGACGAGAAGCGCGGCCGGGTGCTGCGCGTGCAGTTGAGCGACGATCTGGCCTATGCGGAGCCGGAGGATGCCATCGTGGGAATCAACGACTGGCCCGCCGCGATCTGGCTGCGCGCGGAGATCGACCGCGCCGAGCTGAGTTTTCACGCGTCTCCGGACGGCAGGACGTGGACGCGGGTGGGTGGCGTCTACGATTTCGGGAAGATCTCCGACGACTACGGGGCCGCGCTACACTTCACCGGCGCGATGATCGGCATCGGTTGCCATGATGTGGCCGGGCAGGGGGCGTGCGCCGATTTCGAGTTCTTCGAGTTGGGGTAGGGCGCAAGGGGCCTCGCGCATTCCGACGCGCAAAGCCGTATCCATGCAGTCGAGCGGGTCGTGTCGAGGCGATCTGGCGGCCCCTTTCAGTAGCGCTCCCCATCGAAATACCCTCCGGGTAGAATGGCGCCGGTGGGACGCCTATGCGCGCGGAGAGCTGGTCGACGTAGGCGGCCAGCGTCGCGTCGGCAATAATGACAGCAGAGCGCGGGACGCGAGCCGAGCGTGCGCAGGGTGTGTAACCAGTCGGCCAGCTCGCGCCCGAAGCGCTCGAGCGAGTCGGAGCGGGTCGCGACATCGGAAAGACTGTTGGGGCGGGCTTGCATGGTCGGTCAATCGCGTCGGGAGAGCCAAGCGTCGATGAGGTCCTCCGCGCGGGCGGGTAGGACATCGTTCGGGAAAAATCGCGCGAAGCCGGCTTTGATGTCTTCGCGCGAGGCGGGGCGAATCTTGCGCAGCAGGAAAAGAATGTCCGCCTCGTCGCCGGGGTAGCCAGGCAGGGGAGGGCTGGCAGGCGCGCAGTTTAAGGGCGAAGCAGGTAGGCGGCTGTCGGGACGGTGACGATCAGGCCGGGACTGGGATCGGCTTTCGGGTGAGGACGACGCTCTCCGCGCTCGGCGAGAAACTGGGCGACGTCGTCGTTTAGCCAATCTTCGGGCAGCGAGTGCTCGTGAGCGACTTGCCGGGTCAACTTGCGGTCGATCTCATACCGTTCGCATTCCGTCGTAACAAAACCCGATGATCGTGACCTGTAGACCAGGCCGGTCTGGCAGCCCGACCAGCGGTCGGGCCTACAGCGGGGCGTGGTTTTTATACGTTTGAATGCGAAATGGAATCAGCCGGACGAATGGAAGTCCGCGTCACCATTTTTCGTCCCATCCGATGTATTTGTCGCCGCTCTTCTCCTCCTGCCCGCGTTTGGCTTTCCGTTCCTGATAAACTTTCAAACACATCGGGCAGCACAGCTCGATGTGTCGGCCTTCCACGACAAGTCGCATG
>CAMLNJ010000502.1 GCA_946481225.1 uncultured Verrucomicrobiota bacterium
ATGGCGGCGAGGCGGGGGCTGGGGGCGTCGGACATGGCGCGGCGAAAAACGGGAGCGGAGTCGGTCTCAGCCGCCGGGCCGGCGATTGATCAAAAACGTCGCCACTCCGCGCAGGCGTCCTGCAGCGATGCGGGAGCAGGCTGAGGCAGCGCTTGGCGTTCGTAACAAAGTTCGTGCAGCTTCTCGGCCGAGGTTCGGGCCAGATCGTCCTTTTTGCGCTTTGCGTAGTCTGTGGTTTCGGACCATGCGCCTCCTTCAAGATAGACGAACCAAGACTCGATATTCCGCAGCGGCACGCCGATGACAACTGGCTCCGTCGCTGCTCGCACCGGCACGCCGAAGGCTCTACATGCCGCATCCAGCGCGGCTTTGCGCTCGGCGACCGTCTTGCCATCGCCGTCGATCAATACGATGAGCCCTTTGGCCTGCCATTGCCGAAGCGCTTTCAACTCCTTCGGGTAATTTTCGCGGACGAACTGCTCTCCGCAGCCTCTGCCCGCTGGATAGTCGATCACGCGGACTTTGCGATGATTGTAGCCGCGTAAGGCGAGGAAGCGACGGACGAATGTCGCATCCGCCGATCCTTCGCAAAGCACGATGACCTCGGTCTTGTCGGCGCTCATTGCTGCCAACCACGCGCCACGATTTCGGAGAGCGAGACGCCTTGCCCGTCGACGGACAGGTCTTCCTTTACCCGTGTGGGACCTTCCTCGCTCCGGCTCAACCAGCGACCTCGGGTATTTCCAAGGTGATTGATGATTTCGGGATGGTGCGAGATGATGACCGCCTGATTAAAGGCCGTTCCCACGTTATCCTGGAGCGACGCCAACCATGGTTGGATTTCACGCAGCGATACGAAGTTGTCCGGTTCGTCGAGGAAGAGGCACAGGCCTTCCTCGTTGAGGCCGTGGATCAAAGTATAGAGCGCGATGAGCACCCGCTGGCCGTCCGAGAGTTCGGAGAAATAGAAGCTGAGCGGCTTCTTGCTCCCCTTGCGACTGAACTCGACGTGGAAGGTTTTGGTGTCCTGCCCCGCGTCCTTGAAGCTGAAGGATTCGAATCCAGGCAGCACCTCCTTGAGCTCTTGGAAAAGCCGCAACATCGCCCCCATGTTTTCCTGCGAGAGCTTCCGATACCACGAGGCGAAGTTTTCCATGCGCGGGGACAGTGTCGGGGCCTCGTCCTCGGTATCCGTCTCCATTTGGGAGGGAGAGATGGATGCGATCACGAGGCGGTTGAGCTGTTTGCGAAACGCCGAAAGTTTCGTGTTGTCGTGTCGTGCTTGGATGGTCGCCAAGGCGGAGAGCGTCCAGTCGAAGGGGTAGGTCGGCCCGGCGCTATGATCGTCGCGATAGAGCCTGACGGTGTCCAACTTGCGTTCGAATAGAGGCAGGCCCCCTTCGCTCAAGGTTTCCTCCACGACGCGACACTTTTCCTCTCCTGCATTGAATTCCACGACGAGCAGGTAGAGCATCTCGCCTTCGGGCAGCGAGACATCGAGTTCGAAGCGCTGCGTCGACTGGTTTTGCCAGCGGGTGAGGTCCCGGAGGGAGAAAATGCCGCCGATTTTGCCGTCCCCTCGATTGAATTGCTGAAGTCGGCGCAGGACGCTGAAAACGGTGGATTTGCCGCTGCCGTTGGGACCCATGAGCAAGTTGAGCCGGTCGAATCTGACCTCAAAATTCACCAGCGTCCGGAAGTTATCGGCGTATAGGCGAGTGATCATGCGTCGAAAGAGGTGCTGAAAGTGATGGCAAGGGCGAGTGTTTAGCAGGGGCGTGCAAATGCTCGGGCCCGCGTCCGATGCGAGGAGCGTTCGACGCTACTTGCCGAGGATTGACTGAAGCAGGGCCGGGGCGGCGGCGCGGTCAATGGGGTGGGCGAGCGTGGCGGGTTCCTCGGCGCGGGATTCGACGGCTTCGGCTTGGGCGTGGGCGAGGGCGGCGGCTTGGAGGGGCTCCAGGGCTTCGTCGGGGAGTTCGGCGGCGAGGAGGGCGCGCGCGGCTCTCGCTTTGCGCCGCGCGAGGTCGCGGAGTTGGCCGAGGCGGGCTTGTTGCTCGGGCGTTAGCGGAGGTGGCGGCGGGGGCGCGGGCGCGGCGGCGGGGTCGGCGTCGAGGAGGTTCCGCGTGGCGCGGGCGTCGAGCGTGAGCAGGCCGGCGGCGCGGAGTTGCTCGATGGCGGCCCAGGCGGAGGCGTCGACGACTTGGAGCGCCGGACGCTCGCCGCGCCAGGGGGTTTCGGCGAGCAGGGTTTCGAGGGTGGGGCGGGCGGAGGCGGCGTCGGACTGGACGACGCACAGGAGGGTGGGGACTTCGAGGGAGGGCGGCGCGGAGGTCGGATCGAAACGGCTCCGCCGTTCCGCCACGGTGTCGGAGGGGGACCAGACCTCGTCGCAGCGGACGAGGCGGGCGGCAAGGCGCTGGCGCACCGTGGCGGCGAAGGCGGCGCCGGGGTCGGAGGCGGGCGCGGGCGGCACAGGCGGGACGGAGGCCGAGCTGGAGCTCGGCGTTCCCGGGGTGGGGGCGAGGGTTTGTTCGAGGCGCTTGAGGAGGTCTTGGCGGCCGCGTTTGAGGGTGACGTTTTTGAGGTCGCCTTCGCCGTCGAGCACGCCGTGGGCGAGCTCCTGTTTGTTGGCGAGGCTGGCCAGCATGCCGTGCTCGATGGTGTTTTCCGCGACCAGATTGATGACGGTGACGGGGCGGAGCTGGTTCTTGCGCCAGGCGCGGGCGATGCGTTGCTCGAGCTTGGCGGGGTTCCAAGGGAGGTCGCAGTTGATGACCACGCTGGCGTTCTGGAGATTGAGGCCGACGCCGCCCGAATCGGTGCTGAGGAAGAGGCGGCAGGCGGGGTCCTGGCGGAAGGCGAGGATCTCGGCGCGGCGACGTTGCTGGGGCACGGAGCCGGTGTGCCAGGCGTAACCGATCCCTACGGACTCGGCGTGGGCGCGGACGCGTTGCAACATGCCTTCCCATTCGGAGAAAACGATGACCTTCACGTCGGGGTCGGAGAGGACCTCTTCGAGCACGCGGGCGATTTCGTCGAGCTTGGGGCAGTCGTCGCAGGTCTGCGTTTTGATGATGGCGGGGGTGTCGCAGACCATGCGCATCATGCCCATGAAGACCATGAGCTGATCCTGCTCCTTGGGCGTGAGGGGGCGGCGTTTGGCGATATTGACGAGTTTGAGAACCTGTTCCGAGTAGCCGGAGTAGATGACGCGTTGCTCGGGGGTGAGTGCGACGAAGAGTTGGCGGTCGGTGCGGTCGGG
>CAMLNJ010000503.1 GCA_946481225.1 uncultured Verrucomicrobiota bacterium
GCGCGGGGTCGCCGGCGGAGCCGGCGTGCGAAGATCGGCCGTCGTCGCGGCGAGGCCTTGGCCGTCCACGATGCCGAGGCAGCCAAACGGAATGGAACGAAGCCAGGTGTGTCCAATGTTCATGGAAGGGAAAAAGGCGTCGGCGAATGGTTGGAGTGTTAGGAAGGCCGGGCCGGGGAATGGGAGAATAGCCCGGGTGATATTTCGCTTCAATGGTCCGGATCGGCGATCTATGGTCGTTTTGTGAGCAGGTCGGCATCCAACGAGTCAAACCAGTGGCGGCGCGTTTTCTCCCGGCGGCGCCGCGACGGCTTCGTGCATCTGGGGCACCCGGTGATCGATCTCGGCTGCGAGACGCGCACGGTGCCCCGCGAGTATGTGTGGGACGGCATGCGACGCGGCGACGATCCGGCGCACCCGCGCCTCCTGCTGCAGGCGACCCTGGGCGGTTGGGGCGAGTTCCAAACCCAGGGCAAGACGTGGCGGGTGGAGGAGGGGCAGGCGTTTCTCGCGATCCTTCCATCGCCGCATGTCTACCGTCTGCCGGCGGAGAGCGCGGAGTGGAGTTTTTTCTGGCTGAATTGCGGCCACCCTTGGGTGGTGGAGCGCGGGCGACAGCTCGCGGCGCGGCACGGGCCGGTGTTTCCGCTGGCGGCGGACACGAAGCTGATGGCGGTCTGCCGCATGTTTTTCGAGCGGGTCTGCCAGGGCCGCTTCGAGGACGCGTGCGCGGAGGAGATGGCCATGCTGGAGTGGGTGATCGAGCTGCAGCGCCACCTGCATGACCTCGCGCATCCGCGCGGGCGGCGCGAGCGGCTGCTGGAGGAGCTGCGCGAGTTCACCCGGGCGAATCTCGGTCGCGCGTTCGGGATCGAGGAGTTTGCGCGGCGGCACGGGTTGTCGCGCAGCCACTTCAGCCACCGGTTCCGCGAGGCGACGGGCCTGGCGCCGGCGGCCTTTGTGCTGGAGACGCGGCTGGCGGAGGCGCGCCGCTTGCTGCGCGAATCGGGGGCGCCGCTGAAGGAGGTCGCCGAGCGCACGGGTTTCGCGGACGCGAACCACCTCTGCAAAGCGTTTCGGCGCGCGTTCCACATGAGCCCGGGCGTGTATCGACGGCAGGTGAGTTGAGCCGGCGCGACGCGGCGCGGGCCGCGCGAGATTTCGCGGCGCCCTTTTGCGGGCTTGGCCTGGAGGCCGGACGGCCTAGGGTGGGCGAGGTGGCGCGGTTCTGTTTTCTTTTGTGGATGTGTCTGGGTGGGTGGGGACTGGTTCTGGCGAACCCGCTTCCCGCGTGGACGGAGATTTCCGTGGCCAAGGATCAACTCGTCCACACGTGGGAGATCGACGACGGGTTGCTGCACAACCGCGTCTTGGGCGTCGCGCAGACCGCCGACGGTTATCTCTGGTTTGCGACCTTCTACGGGCTGGTGCGCTTCGACGGCGTGCGTTTCACGCCCTTCTGGGAAAGGATCTCCACGACGGAGGAGCGGGATCAGGTCGATGCGGTGCTGGCGTCCCGCGACGGCGCCCTTTGGATAGGGACGGGCCGCGGAGGGGTGGGGCGGTGGCGGGCCGGCCGTTTCGAGATCATCGTGCCGGAGTCGCCGCAGGGGGAGCCGATCAACGCCTTCGCCGAGGACGGCGAGGGCGCCGTCTGGTTCGGCGCGGGAGGGGCGCCGCGGGTCGGGCGTTGGCGCGACGGGCAGGTCGCCTGGTTCTCCCGGGACGACGGTCTCAGCACGGCGCGGAGGGCGGGGACCCGCACCAAGGTGGTCGCGACGCGGGCGGGCCGCCTGTGGTTCGCCAACACGGACGCCTGTGGCTGGTTTGACGGGAAGCGCTTCGTTCCGGTCGAGCCCGAGGGCGAGCCTTACATCCATCTGGCGGCGGCCTCGGGCGGCGGCGTGTGGGCGCTCCGCGGGCCTTCTTTGGTGCGCTACCATGCGGATGGGCGCAAGGAGGTGGTCGTGAGTGACGTGGGGACCCTGTCGGTGACCACCCTTTTCGAGGACTCATCGGGAGTGCTTTGGATCGGAACGAATAACGCGGGCCTGATCCGCTGCCGAGACGGCGAGGTTTCCCGGGTGCCGGTCGACAGCGCGGTCATCTCCTTGTTCGAGGACGACGAGGGCGCGCTCTGGGCGGGCACGCAGTCCGGCGGGGTGCTTTGCCTGCGCCCGAGGCGTCTTCACCTGCGGACGCCGGCGGACGGGCTGCGAGACGCCGACACGTATTCGATTTGCGAGGACACTGAAGGCCGGCTCTGGCTGGCGGGGCGAAACCGCATGCTGATGCGCGGCGACGACACCCGGAACAGTTCATTTTCCCCGATACCGGGCTGGGACAGCGAGTGGCCTACCATGACGGTGAGCCCCGCCTTGGGCGGAGGCGTCTGGCTGGGCACGCTGCGCGGCCTGGTGCGCTGGGAAAACGGCGGCCTCCGGCGCCAGGCTTTTCGGGAACCGCTCACCGCCCTGCTGACGGACCGCGCGGGGGACCTGTGGATGGCGACCACCGGCGGCGCGCTGTTTATCCGCCGCGGCGAGGAGTATGCGCCTGTAGAGGTGCCGGAGGGAAATCCGCGGCTCATCGCTCTCGCGGAGGACGCGGCGGGTCGAATCTGGGCGGGTGGACTGGACGGGCATGTGTTTGTGCGCAACGAGGGAAAATTCGAACCGGTCGCGCTACCCGGGGTCCGCGTGGGGGACCCGATCCGCTTCATCATTCCGGACGGCCCGGAAACGGTTTGGATCGGTGCGCACAAGCGTGGGCTCTACCGGTGGCGCGGAGGGCGGGTTTCACGTCTGCCGGAGGGCGCGGGACTGCCGAGCGAGGACGTCCGGACGATCGCTCCCGGCGATTTCGACGACCTCTGGATCGGCACTGCGGAGGGGCTGTTTCAGGTGTCGCGCGCCGGTTTGGACGCGGTGCTGGACGGGCGCGAGTCCACGCTTCCGGTGCGCGCCTACGGGCGCTCGGACGGCGTGCCGAGCGCCGAGTTCGCACTCGGGTTTCGCGGGGCGACGACGCGCACTCGCAACGGCCATCTGTGGTTCGCGACGGCGCGCGGGGCGCTTGACATCGATCTGCGTTCGCTGGTGGACAAGCCGGTGGCGCGGCAAGTCTGGATCGAGGAGGTCTGGAGCGGGGATACCCTGATTACGCGAGGCGGCTTCGCCCCGGGCCCGCTCGAGCTGCCTCCGCGCGCGGCGCGTCTGAAGATAACCTATTCCCTGCCCCAGGCGGGGAAGGCGGAGCGT
>CAMLNJ010000504.1 GCA_946481225.1 uncultured Verrucomicrobiota bacterium
CGTCGGCTCCGGGATGTGGCATGTGGAGAGGGCGCGATGCGCCCGGGGTCCGGCCGCCTCCTTCGGTGGGGTGGTTTGGGGGGGACACGAGAGCTTCCAGGATAGGGCAAGATACTTGCGCCGCGGGCGAGGTTTCGGGGTGAGCGGCGAGAGTTAAATAACCCTAAAATGGACGCGAAAGTCAGGGGAAAACCACCTCTCTAGGGATGCTTCCCTAAACGCTGAAATCGAGGAGCCGCATCCGGTTATCTCGCCGTGCGGCGCGCGCGGGCGACGGCGTGTTTTTTTCCGTATCGGCGGACCAATTACGTAATGTCCGGCGCGACGCGTCCCGGGTTCGCGTGCGCGGGGCGGGCGGGGCCGCGGAAGTGCCTTCGGGCGGATTGGTTGGGCCTGTTTGGGATGGGCGGGGCGCACGATTCGTCGCTTCCCGCCCCGGGGTAAGCGGTTGCGCGTAGAAGCCTTATAAATCGATGTGCCCCCGAGCTCCGACCGCCCGTTCGCGATGACGGACCAGGTCGGTGCGGGCCGACGGGCGGACTTTCGCCCGGCGCGCCTGTTTGCACCTAGTGATCGGGCGACCTGGTCCTGCTCGGTGCCGGAGGGGCAGGGGAAGACGGCGGAGTCGCCGCCTTCGGCGGGTGTCCCGCGGGCGGCTGAACAAACGTCGGATCAACCTAGAACCGGCGATAGCCGCGACTCATCTCGAGCAACCTGCTGAACATCTGCTGATCGCGTCGGCCGCTCGACGCACCTTCCAGGTGCGCCTTCGGGCCGCCGCGATCACCATCTGTCTCAGCATCTTGCCCGATCTTTCGCCGGGGCTATCGCCGGATCTAGGATCAAAGAGGCTTGGGGAGCTTGCGGAAGAGGAGGTAGAGGCCGAAGGCGAGGGCGAAGCCGACGAACCACGCCTGGCCGTAGATCGCGTGGAAGAAGCCGGGAATGGACGTGGCGGGGAAGTGGCCGGGGGCGGCGACCGAGAGGAATCCCGGCACGCAGGGGATGACGGCGAGGATGAGCGAGGCGAGGCCGGCATAGCTGTAGCCGCCGTGATAGCGGTAGGCGCCGTCCTCGTCGTAGAGCGCGGCCGTATCGAGTTCGCGTTTACGGACGACGAAGTAGTCGGCGATGAGGATGCCGCCGATGGGGCCGAGGAGCGCGCCGTAGCCTACGAGCCAGGTGAAGATGTAGCCGGAGGGATCGGCGACGAGTTTCCAGGGCATGATCGCGATGCCGATCAGGGCGGTGATGAGACCGCCGGTGCGAAAGGAGATGCGGCCGGGGCAAAGCTGGGCGAAGTCGTTGGCCGGCCCGACGACGTTGGCGGCGATGTTGGTCGCGAGGGTGGCGATGCAGAGCGCGAGCATCGCGATGATGAGGACGAGCGGGTGGTCGAAGCGGGTGAGCAGCTCGACGGGGTCCCAGATGGTGTGGCCGTAGATGATCGTCGTGGCGGAGGTGACGGCGACGCCGATGAAGGAGTAGAGCGCCATCGTGGTGGGGAGTCCGAGGGCTTGGCCGACGACCTGGTCGCGCTGCGAGCGGGCGTAACGGGAGAAGTCGGGTATGTTGAGCGAGAGCGTGGCCCAGAAGCCGATCATGCCGGTGAGGGCGGGCAGGAAGAATCCGAGAAACCGTCCCTCCTTGGGCTGGCCGGCGGCGAAGGCGGAGGGTTGCGAGAGGATGGGGCCGAAGCCACCCGCGTGGTGGCAGGCCCACACGAGGAGCATGAGGCCGAGGACGATGAGGAGCGGGGCCTTGATGCTCAGGAGGAGGCGGATCGAATCGATGCCCTTGTAGATCACCCAGACGTTGATCGCCCAGAAGAAGAGGAAGCAGAGGACCTGCGGGAAATTGATGCCAAGAAGCGGCAGCGGGGCGCCGGAGGCGAGCGCGGGGAAGAAGACGCCGAGGATCTTGTAGATCGCCTCGCCTCCGATCCAGGCCTGGATGCCGAACCAGCCGCAGGCGACGAGGGCGCGGAGGACGGCGGGGATGTTGGCTCCGCGGGTTCCGAAGGCGGCGCGGCAATAGACGGGGAAGGGGATGCCGTATTTGGCGCCGGCGTGGGCGTTGAGCACCATCGGGATCAGCACGATCAGGTTGCCGAGGAAGATGGTGAGGACGGCCTGCCACCAATTCATGCCGCCGCCGATGAGCGAGGAGGCCAGCATGTAGGTCGGGATGCAGGCCGCCATGGAGATCCAGAGCGCGGCGTAGTTCCAGACGGTCCAGGTGCGCTTTTGAGGCGGGATGGGCGCGAGGTCTTCGTTGGCGAGGGAGCTGGAGGACGGGCGGCTCATGAAGAATTTTTAAGCCGAACTCATGCAATTGTGCAGGTCGCAGCGAGGAGAACTGGCGGCACCTTTCGGCGGGGCCCTCGGCTCGAAATACCCTCCGGGTATTCCTTCGCTCGGTCCGCACCGAAACGCCCCCGCCATTTCTCCCCGCTGCTCCGCCGCCCAACTGCATGAGTCCGGCTAAGCGCGGATGTCACGGATGGGCACGGACGAAGCCGAGGAGAGATCGGGTCCGGGCGTCGGTTTTGTGGGCGCTCGAGGAGCGTGTCGCCGAAGAGGCGAAGGGATGCGACGCGTTTCCGGCGTCCGCGCGATCGGCTCGCGGGCGCAAAAAGAGTGACGCTCGCGGCGCGGCGGCTTTGGTGGCGGCATGTCACCTGAAAGCGGCGCACCGGCGGAGCATCCCAGTTTTCGCGAGGCGTTTCGGTTTTGGCTGAAGCTGGGTTTTATCAGCTTCGGCGGGCCGGCGGGGCAGATCGCGATCATGCAGCACGAGCTGGTGGAGCGGAAGCGCTGGATCGGGCAGGAGCGGTTTTTGCACGCGCTCAACTACTGCATGCTGCTGCCCGGGCCGGAGGCGCAGCAGCTCGCGGTCTACTGCGGGTGGCTGTTGCACCGCACCCGGGGCGGGATCGTGGCGGGGGTGCTCTTCGTGCTGCCCTCGGCGTTTATCCTGTGGGGGCTGAGCTACGTCTATGTCGTTTACGGCGCGGTGCCTTGGGTGGCGGCGGTCTTCGCGGGGTTGAAGCCGGCGGTGGTGGCCGTGGTGGCGGCGGCGGTGCTGCGGATCGGCGGCAAGGCGCTGAAGACCTTGGCGATGTGCGTGATCGCGGCGCTGGCCTTCTCGTTGATCTTCGTTTTCGGAGTGGGCTTTCCTTGGATCGTGGCGGGCGCGGCCGCGCTGGGGTGGGCCGGGCGGCGGATCGCGCCGGCGCAGTTTCCGGCGGGCGGAGG
>CAMLNJ010000505.1 GCA_946481225.1 uncultured Verrucomicrobiota bacterium
CCAACGAGGAGATCGCGGAGATGCTCGGCATCAGCGAACGCACCCTCAACCGCCAGTGGGCCTATGCCCGGGCCTGCCTCTACCGCCTCGTCCGCCAAGGCGAGGGCCACGAGACCGCGCCGCCGGCGCCCGACGCCCCCGAGACGAAATGAGCGAGGCCCGTCAACGCGAACGGCTCCTGTTCGAGGATCTGATCGAGCTCGGCGACGAGGCGGACCGCCGCGCCTTTCTCGACCGCCATTGCCACGCCGATCCCGCGATGCGCCACCGCCTCGAGGAACTGCTCGCGTTGCAAGAGCCGGCCGAGACCCTCCTTAGCTCCCTGCCCACGGCGAGCGCCGCCGAGTTCGAGTCCTACGCCGGCGGCCCCGAGGGGAGCGGCGCGGCGAGGATAGGCCGCTACAAGATCCTCAAAAAACTCGGAGCCGGCGGCTGCGGCGTGGTCTACCTCGCCGAGCAGGAGGAGCCCGTGCGACGCCAGGTCGCGCTGAAGGTCATCCGCCTCGGCATGGACACCGAGAGCGTCATCACGCGCTTCGAACGCGAGCGGCAGGCGCTCGCGATCATGGACCACCCCAACATCGCCCGCGTGCTCGACGCCGGCACCACCGAGTCGGGGAGACCCTACTTCGTGATGGAGCTGGTTCACGGCGTGAAGATCACGGATTACTGCGCCAAGCACCTTCTCACCACCGAAGAACGCCTGCGGCTCTTCATCCGGGTCTGCCACGCCCTCCAGCACGCGCACCAGAAGGGCATCATCCACCGCGACATCAAACCGTCCAACGTGCTTGTGGCGACGGAGGACGGGCAACCCAGCCCCAAGGTCATCGACTTCGGCATCGCGAAAGCCGTCGAGAGCCGCCAAGGCGACCCCGGCCTCACCTTCCAGCTGCACCTCATCGGCACCCCGGCCTACATGAGCCCGGAGCAGGCCGACCTCGGTAATCCTGATCTGGATACGCGCAGCGACATCTACAGCCTCGGCGTGCTCCTGCACGAGCTGCTGACCGGTCGCACGCCGTTCGATTCGAAGGAGCTGGAGACCGGCGGCCTGGACCGCATGCGCCGCATCATCTGCGAACGCGAGATCCCCCACGCCTCCGCCGTGCTCGCCGCGCTTCCGCCCGCGGACCTGCGGGCCGTCGCGGCCCAGCACCGCACCGACCCCGACCGCCTCGTCGCCGCGGTGCGCGGCGATCTCGACTGGATCGTGGCGACCGCCTTGGAGAAAGACCGCCGGCGCCGCTACGAGACCGCCTACGGCATGGCGATGGACATCCGCCGCTACCTCGCCAACGAGCTCGTCGCCGCGCGCCCGCCCAGCCGTCTTTACCGGCTGGAAAAACTCGTGCGCCGCAATCGCGTCGTCTTCGGCGCCGGCGTCCTCGTGCTGATCACGCTCCTCACCGCGCTCGGTGTCTCGACCTGGCTTCTCCACCGCGAACGGATCGCCCGGCGCGAGCAGACCCGCCTCCTCGCGCAGGCCGAGGTCGGAGAAAAAGTCGCGCAGGCGGCGGTGCGCTGGCAAAACTACCGCGAGCCCGACCGCGCCGACGCCCTCCTGGACGGCATCGCCCCCACTCTCTTCCGCCCCTCGCTCGAGTGCGCCACGGTGCTGGGCGAGGTGGGCCAGTGGCACGCCATCGCCGGACGTTGGCCAAAGGCGGCGGAGCGCTACCACGCCCTCGCCCGCGTGATCATCCGTGTCGACCCGTCCGACACCGACAAGGTCTCCTTCAGCCTCATGCCGGCCGGCTCGGCGATCCGCGAAAACGGCGACCTTCCCCAATACGAGGCATTCCGACGCGAGGCCGTCGATCGCTTCGCCCTCACATCCAACCCCATGCCCGCGGAGCAGGTCTTGAAAGCCAGCCTCCTCGCCCCCGCGGCTCCCGAGTTCCTCGCCCGCCTCGCCCCGCTTGAAAGCGTCGTCCTCGCCACCTTCGAGGGCAGCGACCGCCGCGCCAGCGCCGACCCCTACCTCGACGCCTGGCGCTGCTTCGCGCTCGGCCTCCTGGCCCAGCGCCGCGGAGACGCGGAAAACGCCCTGCGCTGGAGCGAACGTTGCCTCTCCTACCAGAACGTGGTTCCCGCCCGGACCGTTTCGGCCCAGCTGGTCATTGCCTTGGCCTTGACGCAGCTCGGCCGGCACGAGGAGGCCTCGCGTATCGTGGAGCAAAACCGGCTGGTGGTGGAACGGCGCTTCGAAATGCCGCTCGAACCCTGGGAACCCTCCGTCCAGACTCTGTGGTTCGACTGGATCAACGCCCGCATCCTCCTCCGGGAAGCCACGGCCGTGACCGCTCTCGATGATCGGCGGCAGGCGAAAAACTAGTTAGTCCCCCGCTCCCAGCGCCTTTGGACGGCCTCGCGACGAAGAGGCGAAAAAGTCGCCCGCGGTTTGGCGTAACGCGCCGCGTCTTCGCGTTCCTTGTATTCAAAGCCTCTTCCGGCCCCACCCCCGCCATGGCCTCGCCTCTCTTTACCCGTTGGTTCCAATCGCAGGTCTTTTCACCCGGCTTCCGCATGCACCTCGTCGCCGACGGCGAAGCGGCTCCCTGGCGCGGCCCCGCTCCCTCCCAGAAGGTGCTCGTCGATTTCATCCACCTGCGCCAACGCCTCGCGCCCTACGCCGACTCCTGCGGCGCCGGCCTCCCCGTCTCAAAGAAAGACGTCGGCGCCCGCACCGCGCCCGCCACCCTCAACGACTACGCGCGCGCAGGCGAACACCTGCACGCGCTCGCCTTCGGCCCCGCCTTCCTCGTGCAACCCGCGCCCGCGACGGAAGCCGGCCTGCTACGCCTCGCCCTTCCCGCCGACGGCGCGTGGATCGATTTCTGGACGGGCGCCGCCTACGCCGGCGGACAAGTCATCCGCACCCCCGCACCGGTGGATATCCTTCCCATCTTCGTTCGCGCCGGCTCGATCGTGCCCATGGCGCCGCTCGAGCAAAAGGAAGACGAGCTCGAATCGCCGCTCGAAATCCGGGTCTACCCTGGCGCCAACGGCTCCTTCACCCTCCAGGACAAGACAGGCCCGATCGACTTCGACTGGAACGACCGGTCCAACACATGGCGCATCGGTGGCACCGCCACCGGCCGCAAAACGACCGCGCGCCCCCGCCGCTTCCACGTCGTCATCGTCCGCGCCGGACGCGCGATCGGCCTCCGGGGGGGCCCCCCCCCCCCCCCCCCCCCCCGCCCCCCCGCGCCGCCGCCCCCGAAAAGAAGTGGCCGCCCGCCCCCCCCCCCC